>NZ_JBEZDE010000005.1:0-290048 GCF_040648115.1 Nocardia sp. NPDC049190 | reverse complement strand
GCGGTGTCGAGTTTCACGCGCAACCCCGGTTTCGCGCCGGGACGGGTACCGCGCAAGCAACCGAAACCGGTAGCGGCGCGGTCGCTGTCGGAGCGGGTCGCGGATCTGGCGACAGACATGCGGGAGTTCAAACAGGCCCACCGCGACCGGGAGGCCGCACGCACCGCGCCCCAAGCCGAGCCGCTGATGGCACCGACAGCCCACGAGGTGCAGCGGGGGATGGAGGTGACGGGCCTGACGGTCGATCAGGATCCGTTGGCTGGGGCGGTGGTGCAAGACGGGGTGGATATGGCGGGGTTGCTGGCGCGGTTGGGGAAGTCGCCGACGCCGGTGCGCTACGAGAAGGAAGGGGCCGCCTATATAGCAGTGGCGGAAGGGAATCCGGTAGCGCCGCTGGTGGATGGTGCGCACCCGGACGTGTTCGGCGTCGAAGGTGTCGTGGTCGCCTACGACTCACCGCAGGCAGCGCGCGCGGCGTTGGGAGACGCGGGCGCAACGGCTGAGGTGTATTTGGTGCAGGGACAACGCGGAAGGTTCCGGCAAGGCAACACACTGCTGTATGTCGGTGGCGTCCTTCCCCACTTCTTCATGGGCCTATTCCGCAACGATGTAGACCTGGATGTCCCCGACTTCGAAGACATGCCAGCTAATCGGGTATTCGTACCCAACCCAGGATTCGACCCCAACCACACACCCCGCCCGGTGCGACCGAAGCTCGCCGGGCCGGCACCGGCGCAGGAGGTGCAGCGCGCGGCGCCACATACCGGAGATGCGGAGCGGCAGCGGCGGGCGGCGGTCGCGCGCCTGGCAAAACGGGCACAGTCGGGAACCGGGGAGGCCGGCTCGGGTCTGACCGCGGATCAGGTTCTTGCGGAGTCGCGGAAAGCGGCGCTGGCGCAGTTGAACGCGCAGGTGGCGTTGGGGAGGGCGATTTCCGGGTTGCCGGAGGGGGTGAATCCGAGGCCCGCGGCGACGCCGGAAGGGGCGACGGTAGCGGTCGACCGAGTGTTCGCCACGTGGGGCCGGGAGCAGTCGCCGGTGACATGGGTGCAAGACGGGGTCGAAGCCTTTTTCCCGGTGTCGGATTTGGCGAAGGTGTTGGCGGAGGGGATCACACCGGGCGATCAAGGCTATGTATCCGGGTTCACCTCGCTGGAGCAGGCGAAGGCGTTCGGCGCGGATTGCGTGGTCGTGGTGAAGGCGCCGACCTTCATTCGAGCGGGCTCTTCGGAGAATCCGACGATGGCATATCTCATCGGTGGGTTCGCGGAGAATTTCGTGCTGGGGTGGCATGAAATCTCCGGGGACATGTCGATATACGTGGAGAATTCCGCTTTCGATCCGAAGCGGAAGCCGCGGGAGCTCGCGGAGCCGAAACCGTCGCTGTCCGAGCAGGTCGCGGCATTGGCGGTGGATATGCGGGAGTTCCGCCAGGAGCGGAACAAGCAGCAGATGGCGGCTGCGCGCGCGGCGGCCGTGCGCCGGGCGGCTGCGCCGCAGGCGCCGCCGGCGCCTGCCGCGGAAGAAGTGCTGCGGGGGATGGAGGTGGCGGGCCTGACGGTTGAGCAGGACCCGTTGGCTGGGGCGGTGGTGAAGAAGGGGGTGGATATCGCAGGTCTGTTGGCGCGTTTCGGGGAGTCGCCGACACCCGCGCGGTATGTGGCCGAGGGAGTGGCGTATCTGGCTGTGCCGGAGGCGGATCCGGTGGCGCCATTGGTGGATGGTGCGCATCCGGATGCGATGCCGAATCTGTCAGGGATCGACAACGTAGTGGTGGCCTACTCCTCACCGGACGAGGCGCGGGCGGCGTTGGGGCCGGCGGGTGCGACGGCTCGGATGTATGTGGTGGACGGACCGCGGGGGAGGTTCGTGTGGGGGAATATGCACGTGTTCGCGGGTGGGATCGCTCCCCAGTTCTTCCTGGGGCGTTTCCAGAATGACCCGGCCGCGCCTGCCATCGCGGACATGCCGGCCGTTCAGGTGTTCGTCGCGAATCCGGGATTCGATCCCGACCGAAAACCCCGGCCACATCCGGTATCGGAGCCCGAGCCCGAGGTGTCGACGGCAGCAACCGATACCGACACCGACACTGCCACCGAGGCGGATTCCCCTACCGGCCCGACTGGTGCGTGGGGGTGGGCTGTGCGCAGCACGCGCCCGACGGCACATGCCATTGTGCCGGTGGCGATCCCGGGTCGGGAGTCCACTGCCCTGACCACGCCGGACCCTGCGATGCTGACCGTCGCGTTCGAACAGCTGCCGGACCGGACCGGGACAGTTCCCGATACACCCCGAGACAGCCTCGGACACGGTGTGGAGATCATCGATCTCAGGACGGCGCTCGCCGATCAGCCCGCTGCGGACGGGAATGCGACCGCGGTCGACGGCGCCACCGGACAACCGGCGGCAGCTACTGTGCCCGGTCGTGCCGCCCGTCGGGCTCGGCTGCGTGCCGAACGTGAGCGAGCGGTCCAGCAGGCGCGTGAAGTGGTGGCCGCCGCGCTGGCGCGCGAAGGAGAACGGCTCGCGGATCTGGTGCCCGGCGCGGGCCGGGTGCGTAATGTGCGGGCCGACACCTGGGCCAGGGCCCGGCAGCTTGTCGCACTGTGGCCGCGTTTGACCGAGCGGGAGCAGGCGGCATTCATTGCGGCGTATCCGGAAACGGTGTTGGGGACCGCGGGTCTGCCGAATGAGGCTCGGCTCCGCGCAGCCCACACAGTGCTGGACCTGATCCGGATCGAGTTCGGCGTCGAACAAGCGAAAGACAACCCGGACACCACGCTGGTCACAGGTCTGCAGACGCACATCGAGCGGGTGGAAAAGTTGGCCGCCGCGCTCGCCGAGGCGGACGAACCGCAATCGGACAGCACACCGGTCGGCGATGCCGCGGCCGCCGAGCCGGTGGATTCCGCGCCGGCTCGGGTCGACACACCGGGGTCGCGACAGGCTGCTGCCGCGAATCCTGTTGTGCCGGTTCTGCTTCCAGGGCGTGAGTCGACGGCGCTGACCACGCCTGATCCAGTGGCGTTGGCATGTGTGCAGCACCAGACTCCGACGCGGCCCGGTGCCGCGGAACCTGATGTGGCTGATGCTGATCGGCTTGCAGCGGTTGACGCGCCCGGTGCCGCGGAATCCGATGTGACTGATGCTGATCGGCCTGCGGCGGTTGGTGCGCCAAGTGCCGCGCTGCCTGGTCGTGCGGCTCGTCGGGCTCGGCTGCGGGCCGAACGCGCACAGGCGGTGCAGGATGCTCGCGCGACTGTGGCGGCGGCGTTGGCGCGCGAAGAGGTGCGTCTCGCGGACCTGGTGCCGGGTGCGGGGCGAGTGCGTGATGTGTGGTCGGACTTCCGGGCACGGACTCGCTTGCTCATGGAGGTGTGGGACCAGGGCTTCACCCCGCGGGAGCGGGCGGCCTTCACCACGGCGTACCCGGAGACGCTGCTGGGCGCGGTCGATATGCCTGGCGATATTCGGTTGCGCGCGGCTCATGCGGCACTGGATCCGAAGCGGATCGAACTCGGTGACGTGCGGGAGACGGACCCGGATGGCGCGCTGGCCGCGACCCTGCAGGCCGAGATCGAGATCCTGCAGAACGCGGTAGCCGCGTTGGACGGTGGGGCTGGCCCGCGGTCGGACCGCGCGGTGGGCGATGATGCGTCGACCGCCGAGAAGGCCGAGACGGTCAAAGATCCGCTGTCGGGCAAACCACCCGCCGCCGATGCGGGCTCGCAGCGTCCGACGGCGCCCGCGGTCGCGCCGGTGGCGATTCCGGGTCGTGAGTCGACGGCGCTGTCGACACCGGATCCGGCGGCGTTGGCCAGCCTGCCGCAGCCGCCGGCCGAGACCGGTGCGGCCGAACCCGGTGCGACTGGCGCCGATCGGCCCGCGCCGGTCGGTGCGCCCGGTGGTGCGTTGCCCGGTCGAGCGGCTCGCCGGACCCGGATGCGGGCCGAGCGTGCGCGTGCGGTGCGGCGTTCGCGCACGGTGGTGGCGAAGGCGTTGGAGCGCGAAGGGTTGCGACTCGCGGACCTGGTGCCGGGTGCGGGCCGGGTACGGGATGTCGAGGCGGACCGGCGGGCCCGGGCTCGGGAACTCGGGGTGCTGTGGCCGCGAATGACCGAGGACGAGCGGGCCGCGTTCATTGCGGCATATCCGGACACGGTGCTGGCGGCGGCGGGCTTGCCCGCGGTGGTTCGTACGCTCGCGTGCCGTACCGCGTTGGATTACAGGCGGGTCGAGCTCGGCGATGAGCGGGAGAAAGACCGGGAGAACCAGCCGGATGAGCCCGGCGCCGATCCCGCCGTCATCGCGGCTCTGCAGGCCGAGATCCGGATAATCGAGAACTTTGCGGCCGAGCTGGCCGAGACCGTCGAGTTCCTCGCCGAGCGGGAAGCGCAGGATGGCGCGGTCTCGAAGGAAGGCGCCGCCGACGGCGATGCGGTCGAGCCGCTGTTGGTCGGACGGTGCGCGACCTACGCCGAGTGGGTGTTCGCACGGGCGAACTGGGATGCCACCGGCCGGGTCGGTCCGGAACCGGTGAAGCCGCCGCGCGGCAACCCGCTGGCCGGCGATACCGCGGTAAATCTCGCGAAGAAGGTGGGCGGTAACTTCAACCGCCGCCATCACGGTCAGCTGACGGCGGCGCAGCTGATCGAGCAGGTGCGCAACACTCCCGGAATGCGAGCGGCGTTCGTCATCGAATACCGCGACGGTTTCGGACACACCGCTTACATCAGCCACGACCCGATACACGAGGTCGTGATCCAGCACAGCTACAGCGGCGGCGGATATCCCCACGAGGGCATGAGCCCGTTCGACGCGTACCTGCTGCGGCAGTGCTACAACGGTGACGGCGAGTACACCCACAAGGGCACGGACGCGGTCGATCTATTCCTCCGGCTTTTCGCGGGGGAATCGCACCAGGTCACCTTTATCAAATCCCAGAACGGTGTCCTCGAGCATCCGCTCGCGCCGGGCGAGGAACCCAGCGCGCTGCACGGCGTGCACATGCCCGCCGAGAGCACCCTGCTGTTCGGCGCGCCGTGGGAGGAACGGCATGTCATCGAGGTGCCCTCGCGATGGGAATCGAGATCGCGGTGGGGGCCGGATGCGGCTGTCCTGATTACCAACAACGGCAATCCCGCTGCGCACGGCCACGGCAATGAGGACGCGATGGCGTTCGCGGTCGGCCAAATCGCCGGGAACCAACCGGCGACCGTGTTGGTGACCGGCGATGGGGTCACCGCGCGGAAGGATGGCGCAAAGGGATCTCAGCTTGTCGTGCAGACGATTCGCGACACTCTGGTGGACCTGTTGCAGGCGGGGGTCGCGCCCCAGGAGGCGATGCGGCTGGCGTTCGAGCAGGGCTTGGTCGAGGTGACGCGTCTGACCTTCGACGAGTACTTGAACCTGCCGCCGCACCTGCGTCCGACCCTCGACACGTACTTGAACCTGCCGCCGGGTGAGCGTGCTCGCGAGAGCATGGTCGAGATCAGGCACCTGATCCGCGACATGTACTCGAACATGCCGCGCAGAGAGCGCGCACCGGGGGTTTCCGCGGCGGCGGCGATCATGCTGCCGGGGCTGGTCATTGTCGGGAGATTCGGTGACATCGAAGTGCTTTCGGTGAATCCGGATGATCCGATGGCAGGCGCCAAGGTGCTGGATCCGTGGGATCCCTCCGATACCGGGCTGCACTATTTCGCCGCGGAGAAAGACCTTCCCGCGGATGTGACGCGCTACATCAAGACGTTCCCCATCGAGGGCAACCGGGTCATCGGGGTGTTGACCGACGGTATGCCGTTGTATGCGTTCGCTGATGCGGTTGCCGCTCACCCGAATGATCTGCAGGCGGTCGCGCTCACGATGGCCGACCAAGCTCTGGCGAACGGTGGGCGCGACAACGCCACCGGCGGGGTCGCGGCATTTCCGCCACCGGTGGCGCGACCCGGCGAATGGGTGCTGTCGAAGCATCCGCTGCCGCTGGAATCCCCCGACCGGCAACGATTCTCGCCGGGACCAGGGGACCAAGGCTATGTGTCGCACGCGTTGTTCGGGAAGGCGTTGCCCGGCAATGCGCCGCACAAGCTGCTGAACCTGGGGTCGGTCGCCGCCGTCACCCATATCGGTGATCCCGGGTTACATGGGCACGGCAATCAGGACTGGGCCGAGATCGCCGTCGACGAGCACAACGGCGAACCGATCGAGATCGCGATTATCTGCGACGGGGTGTCCACCTCGGAGCAGGGTCACAAGATTGCCAAGCAGTCGGCGAAAAAGGCACTCGCCCAGGTGAAAGCCGGTATCCACGCCGCTCAGGGGCAGCGGCTGAACGCACTGCAGGTCGCCGAGGGCGCGGTCGACGCGGTGCAGGCCGATGCGGATGCGACGCCGGCGAGCGGCAATCCGCCTGCTACCACGATAGTGATCGCCATTGTGCAGCGCGGCAAGGTCAGTTTCGCTTGGGCCGGGGACAGTCGTGGCTTCGTCGGGACGAAGCAGGTGACCAAGGATCATTCGAACCTCAACAAGTACGTCGACACCAGGGGAATGTCGGCGGCCGAGGCGCTGGAGGGCTTCGGCAGGAACGCATTCCAGCCCGCGCACGTCATCGGTAAAGGTCTGGGGCCGCAGGGGAAGGCGGTCTACAGCACGGAAGTCGAGCTGGACCCGAACCGCAAGGTCATCGTGTCGATCGGCACCGACGGCTTCACCGACAGCCGAGACCCCGACGAGGTCGAGGAGATCTACGAGCAGAATCCGGAACAGCCGGAGCGGATCGTCATCAGCCTGGCCGGTTTGGCGCGGGCGAAGGACGGCGGCGACAACCTCTCGGTCGCGGCCTTGGTGCATCCGCCGCGCTTCGCTACCGCGGACGAGAGTGTGCTGCTGCCGGTGCAGGCCAATGCGGTCACCGCGCCGGTGCACCCACCGGTCGGGCCGCCGATCGATCCTCGGCTGAGGCCGGAGACATATGAGCAGCTCCGGGAACGCAACCGGCTGGAGGCGCGAGTTCGCGACGCTCGCAGGCAGCTCAAGGTCATGGCCCGCTATGGCGGTATCAATGTGGACGACCTGGGGCCGATTCGAGGCTGGGCGGCGGATTTCCGGGCCTGGGCGCGCGACGCGGAACCCGATGCGGCACGTCATCTGAGGGCGATGGCCGATGTCGTGGACAAGTACCACGAGCATCACGATCAGCTCGACAACATTGATGCCAAGCTGAATGTGGGCACCACGGACGCCGCGATGCTGTGGACGCGGCCGCGTGAGATGTGGTCGGACGAACCCAACCAGTGCATGACATTTGTGCAGGCCGATATCGCGGCGGTCGGCGGCCGGACAGATATGCGGATCGAGCCCGCCCATCCGGTGCGCGGCATCGCCTTCAACGAGGGTGCGGCGGGGCTGCTCACACCCGAACAGCGTGACAACCCCGTCCAAGGCCAGTGGTGGGCGAATTTCGCCGCCGCGGACGCAGGTCTCCGGGTCCGCGGCAAGTCCCTGGATCGGGCGGACCCGAATTCCTGGAACGCGGGCGGCAACGGGATCAAGATGCTGGTGGCCTTCCCCACACAGGCAGTGACAAACGAGTCGCAATCGCCTGGCTATCATGCGGTCTGGCTGATCCGGCACATGGTCCAGGGCGTCGAGCGCATCGAATACCGCGACCCGATCACGGGCCGCTTCATCCGGGACTGGAAGCCGCCGGTGGGCGGCCCGCCGGTGATGGTGCTGCATATGGACCGGCGCGGTGTCCCGGTCCGGTACGACAACCCGAACCCGATCGACCCGGCGACCATCCCGCAGGGGGAGATCTACGTCGGCGCCGCCCCCGGCGAGGGACTCGGACTGGAAATCAGCGGGCTGTACCGCGATACGCTGCTGCAGCGGGCGGAGTTGCTCACCGTCCTCACCACGGCGGGACGGCAGTTCCTGCGAGACCCGGCGAATATCGGTCCGGAAGAGATCGCGCAGCTGACTATTTTGCGCCGCCAAGTGGCCGACCATATCGCTGCCGGGAATACCGAACCGCCGATCTGGCTCGCCTGGCAGCGAGTGCGGAACCTGGTGGCCGGTGGAGAACACGGCCGTTCGGCCGAGCAGTTCCTGAATGACCTCGACGATGTGCTCGGGCATGCGCGGACGTTCCTCCGTGTCGATGCGCTCACCCGGGCCATCGGCACGCTGGAACTCGATCGTGCGGAGGCGTTCGCGCGCGGGTACAACCCGGCGGATCCGGACTGGGAGCAATGGCGGGAGCGTTACGACCGGCTGCACCTCCAGGTCGTCCTGCTCAGCTCGATCATCTTCGCGGCACGTGAGCGGGAAGCCGCCGGGGGGCGGAGGATCGACGCTGCTGAGGACGGCATCCTCGCGTTGCTGGCGGCGATTGCCGAACCGCGCGACGCCGCGCTCCTGACCTGGGCTGAGGTGTTCGGCGGGAACCTGCCCGACATCCGAGGCAGTCAGGTCAATCACCAGTGGCGGTTGCTGTCGCCGATCCAGCAGGCGCTACTGATCGAGCAGTTGCCTGGTTGGGTGGCGGCGACTCCCGGCATCGCGTGGTCGGATCGGAGCCGGGCCGATGCCCGGACGGTCGATGCCGAACGCACCCGGTTGGCAGGCCAGGGCGGCAGTGACATCGACCCACGCTGGCCTGTGCTCGTGCCGGACCGCACCTGGGAGTTGGTCAGGCTGCGAAGGCGGGCCGCGGCGGACGGCAGGCCGCTGGCGGTGCTGACCGATGTGCCGCGTGGTCCGGATGGCCGGGTGATGGCCATCGTCGGTGCGCCTGATGCGCACACCGTCCGAGTGGAGACCGTTGGGCGCGGGGTCGAGGCATCCGTGTCGACTGTGCTCGGCGCCGCCATGGACTGGCTGGACCTGCAGGATCCGGGTCATGCGGTAGTGGTGTGGTTCGCGCCGGAGGGACCGCTCGAGGCTGCGGGACTGCTACTCGCCGCCGATATCGTCCACGGCCTGGTCGGCGCCTGGGATCGCTGGAACGCCCCGGGCCGCTGGGACATTGCTCCCTCCATCGAATTCGTCACGCATGGCAGCGCTTCGGCGATCATCGCGACCGCGGAACGCGTTCTAGCCGACTCGAGTCGGCCGGAGGTCAGGTCCCTGGGGACGCTCAACATCCGCGTGACGGGTGGGGATGCGTCGCCGACGGCGGAGTATCAGCGGCCCGTCACGGCGGGGCTGGCGGATCTGGGTGCTGATGCCGAGGAGCGGGTGCGGGCATTCGATGTCGCCCGCGCCGATGCGCGCCGCGACGGTATCACCGCGCTGGAATACGCTCTCGCCGAAGCCGAAACCCTTGCCACGGAAACATGGCACGAGTTCCAAGCCCATCGGGCGCACCTTCCTACCGACGCGGTGACGATGGCGAATGTGGCCAGTCGGCTGGCACAGGCGCGGAACGCGGTCGATGCACTCGACCCGACCCTCGATCCACACAGGCCAGGGGCCGCTGGGGCGCACACCGGCGAGGCGAATCAGCGACTTCGCCGACTGCACGAGCTGAACGCCATCGCGGGCAGGCACCACGCGGCCGCCGTTGACGCCACCCGGCTGCGGAGGCTGGCCGATCGGCTCACCGCCTTGGTCGAGCAACGGCGGAATCTGGAAGCGGAACGGACCCGGTTGGAGGCGCTTTTCGACTCGGTCGCCGCCCGAGATGAATTCGCCGACCTGGCCCTGCGGGGTACCTGGGCGCAGAAGACGGCTGCGCTGGGTGGGGAGTCGCGGCTGTCGCAGGGGCTTCCGGAAGGTGAGGCAGCCGACCGGATCGCCGCGATCGACGAAATGCGCGGGGCCATTCGCCAGATCCGGCACATCACGGTGCGGCTGGCCGGCGTCGACGGCAGGGTCGATGCCGCCCTACGGGAGGTGACCGACGGCCCGCCACGCACCGAGGAATTGCCGCGGCCGACACGGGTCCTGGCGAATCCGACGGCAGAATCGGTCGGCGGATTCCTGCGCGAGATGTCGCAGCGGGCCACAGGCGTCGCACCGACTCAGGGTGAAAGCGATGTCCGGCACGATCTGCCGGATTCCGAGCGGCCGTCGGCGAATCAGTGCGCGCCCGCAGCCATGTTGGGCAATGCGATCCGCAACCGTCGCGACCAGGCGGGGATCGAAGCCGCCGACCCGAATGTCGGCACGTACCTCAGCACCGTCGAGGAGTGGGCGGCCGGTCCCGACCAGGATCCCGTGCTGTTCCAGCAGCTGACCGGCATCAGTGAGGCATTCAACGGGCTGTTGGCCTGGCGCGAGGAACTTCAACGCCGGAACCCGGAGGACGAGAACGCAGGCAACGGCCTGGCGGTGTTCCTCGTCGAGGACCTGGAGAACCAGATGGCGCATCTGGTCGAGCTGGTGTTGGTTGTCGAGGACGGTGTTCCCCGAGTCGACCGGATCGATGAAGGTCGCGGTACGGTCATCCGCGGCTTCGTGCCGCCCGCGCCGGTTATGGACGAGAACGGCGACCCCCAGCCGGAGAAACCGGTGCTCGGGCTGTTCAACCGACACGGCTTCGCGGTCGCGGACCCCGAAGGGCTCGTCCGACGCCCGGCCCGCGAGACGAACATCCGCCTCGGCCTGGTCGAGCCGAGCAAGCCGACCTATGACGACTTTTTGGTCACCACCCCAGAGGCCGCGGCGGATCGGGACACGACGCGGCGGGTGCGGATCATCCAGGTCGACGGCAGGCCATTGTTCGTCGGACCGGACGGCGAGCCGTACAGCACGACACGCGCGAGCGGTGACTGCTTCACGATGGACGCGACACCTGGGAACGGTTTCCGCACCGACGGGCAGGGGACACACACCGATCTGTGCATGACGTATGACGATGAGCAGTGGGGACCTGCGGCCTTCGGTATCTGGAAGATCGAGGCGGGGAGGTTGGTCGAGATCTCACCGTATGGTGGGGCGTTCCGGTGGGATCGATCAGACCCGAAGAATATCGCCAATCTCCGTGCCGAGCTGCGGCGCAATGGCATCGACCCCGAACCCGGGTTGTTCGTCAACGTGGAATACCAAGGGGCGTTGTTCGATGCCGATGCCCTGGGATGGCCGGTTCCGGCGTTGCTGGAGTGGCACGGTCGCGGTCTGGACAAGATATTCACCGGGTTCGGTGATGTGGGCGGCGACGACGATGTCGCGGACGCCGACGACTTCACGGTGGATATCGAGCAGGTGGAGTCGACACCGCACGGCATGCTCATCACGCTGCGGATCGAACCCGTTCGTGGCGAGCCCGGCCGGGCGGTTCTGGAACTGCGCACCATCGATGGTGAAACCACGGCATATTGGCGCGAGTTCGATCTGGGGCCGGAACCGGCGCGGACTGGACCGGCTTACCTGGACTTGACCGAGCGGACCGCCGAGTGGCTGGCTCGGTCGGGGGTGGTGATCGGCGAGTCGGACGACGCCGGGCCACAGCCTGTTCTGGTCGAGTGGGCGGCCACGCAGGAAACGGTGATGGCGTTTCCTGCCAATGCGATCGGCATCGAAAACACCCTTGCGAAGGTGCGCGAATGGCTGTCGCCGCGGATGACTGGCTGGTTCGTCTGGCAGCCGGAGGATGTCATCGCGGAGTTGGACGCGATGGTGCAGCGGCCGGGCAACAACGAGGTCATCTATACGCAACTGTCTCTAGGTGAGGGGCGGCTGCGGGTGACGATGTACGACACCGACCGCGAGCTGGTATCGGTACCAATGCCCGGCGCCGCCGATCGTGCGGCGTGGCGCAGTTCCGGCGTGCAGCGAGAGAACGGTAACTGGCGCAAGGCTGTCTGGTTCAGGCTGACCCAACCAGACCCGATGCCGCTGCTTACGGATGTGTTGCAGCGCAATGGCCTGCAAAGTCTGGAGTCGCTGCTGCAGCCGCTGCGCGGGAGCGGTGTTCTGGGACTGGCGCGGCAGCGTGGGCGGGTGGTGGCCCAGCTGTTCGACGAGGCGGCGCGGGAACCGTGGATGTGGCAGGCGCTTGTGGCCCGGCATCCGGAGCTGGCCGGGGTGATCGGCGCGCTGCCCGATGAGGAGCTGCACCGGAAGACCCACGACGCGCTGGAGAAGGAGAAGGCAGCGCTCGACCGGGTCGAGTTCCCCGACGATGGTGAGCGCCAGCGACTGTCCACGGTGCAAATCGCGGAAGAGTTGCACGGCATGCTCGAAACAGCGATGAACGGTGTGCTGGTGCGACGGTTGTCAGTGGCGCACCTGCCCGACATCGGTCCGCACGGCCGACCGGCGGACAAAGGCGGGCGGGTCCAGGCGCAGTTCCGGATCGGATCGCAAGCCGCGGAAGTCCTAGTTGTGCATGCGGCGGAGACCGTGTCGAGCCTGGACGAAGTGCCTGACCTTTTCCACCACATCGCGGGGGTGCATAAACGTCATCAACTGGCCGCGCAGGGTGCGGTATCGATGATCGTGATCGTCACCTTCGATCTGCGTAGTCCCACGGTCGGTTGGGCCGCGATTCTCGACGACCGGCACGGCACCGACGTCTCGATGCTCGCCGAACTGGTCTTGGCGCTGAACGCGGCCCGCCGATTCCGCTCAGGCGACGCACCGTATGTGATGCTGGACGCCGATGGCGATTGGGTCGATGTTGTTCGCGCGGTCCATGCGCTACCCGAGGTGACCGAAGAGGTCGATTTCGAGTTCGACAAGGCGTCTCCGTGGGACGTGTTCGCGGAAATCGGATTCAGCGACCCCGCGGAGGAGGACGCGGCAGCCGCGGAGCGACTGCAGCAGGCGTTGACGGAGCTCGGCCGGTTCCCCTCGGTTCGGCAGGTCGCCGCGGTGCTTGCCGAGTATGGCGACGAGGTCACCGATCTGGCTGTGGTCGACCCGGCCGCGATCGCCGGCTTACTCGGAGCCGACGACCATTCGCGGCACATCGCTACCATCATGCTGTTCGCCGAAGAACTTCGCACCGCCGAGGAACGCGTCCGCCAGGTAGAACAGGGTTACCATGACGTCGCGCCACCAGAGGCAAGTCAGCAGCTGACGCAGCTACGTCGGACCGCGCAGGCGTTGAAGCGGTTCCGCCGTTCGGTCGCCTTTCTGCCCAAACCACCGGCCGTCGACTATCTGCTCAAATCACCGGCTTCGGCGGTGCTGTCGCTGAAGGATCCGTTCGTCGCGATCGGCATCAGCGTCAATGCTGCACTGATCGATGTGAATCTGGTTGTCGGCGAGGCGAGTCCGGTGACGCTGGACGAGGGGCTGCAGCGCACCGTCGACCGGTATCAGGCCCTCACGGGTACCAGCCCGGGCCTGACGGTGGCGTCGCTGATGTACCGAGGTGCGGACCTGCACCGGATGGTCGAGGAACTGACCGCAGTTCTGGAGTTGCGCCTGCTCGCCGGTGAACAGAACAACTGGACGTTGCCCACGGTCCAGATCAAGGCGCACGGTGATCGCGCCAGCGATGGCGATCAACTGGGCAGCTGGCTGGTGACGTTGCTCGGCAACGCCGTCGTGACGCGCGCATTCGAAAAAGCCACCCTGGCAGCCGCATTCGCGCTGCCGCAGGAGAAGGTCGATCGGCTGATCACACGGACTTCCCCGGAGTGGGATAGCTGGAACCAGCGTTACCAGACGGCGTGTGACGAGGTACTGCCGGACATGGTGGTACCCAATGTGCTGCTTATCGGGCAGAAGTTGGCGGATCTGCGGGAGCGCGAAGCACTCACCGAGGCGGAGCGGGATTTCGTCGAAGCGCACGATTTGCTGAACCGGATCGAGGTTGTCCGACGGGCCCAGCGGCAGATCGACCGGATCATCGCACTGCATGATGCGCTGCGCGACACGTTGTCCCGGCGAGAACGAATGCTGGACACCGGCGAAATGTTCGAGGGGTTCGCGCAGCGTGCGCACCATCTCGACGAGATGGCTCGCATGGTGACCGAGATCGAACGCGAGGCGGGTTTCCGGCCACCGTGGGTGCGCGGGCGGATCGTGGAGAACCTGCGCGGTCTCACGCCAGGCGAGTGGTTCCAGCCGCGTGCGGTGGTGCGGCAGCTGCGCGCCGACGAGGACGAGGCGCGGGCTCTGCTGACGGCCTTGTACGACGACGTCGACCCGTCCGATCTGACCGACGGCCAGTGGGACGAGCTGGAGCTGGATCCGCTCACCGAATCGGTGGCCCGAGCGGTGCTGGAGATCCGGGCGCTGCGCGCCGAACTGGACCGGGTCGCCGCGGTCACCGACAAACTGTTGAAGCGGCGCAAGCGGCTGGACAACGCATTGGCGCGGGCCGCCCAGGCCGCCATGGACAAGCCGCCCGCGCCACGAGTCGAATTGGACCACAACCTGTCCGAACTTCGGATCGATGCCGTTGCTCTGCAGATGGCGCCCGGCGACTTCTTCCCCGATCGCGTCGTACTCGCCGAGCTGGACGTGTTCGCGGACGCACTGAAGGCAGCGCACGTAAACCGGTTGAACGCGCGGAAACAGTTCACCGACACCCGCAGGGGGCTCGGCATTGTCGCGCCGGGTGTGGACGCGCTCGCGAAGCTGCAGAGTGAGCACACCGCGGCGGTGGGCAGCGACCCGGACCGGGCCGCCGGGCTGGCCGAGTTGATCGCCATCGCACAACGCCATGATCAGTGGCAGCAGCAGTTCGACTCTCTGAACAAATACGCCACCGAGCTCGAGGAGGTGGCGACCGAACTGCGTGGCAAGATCGATTTCCTGCGAGACATCGCCCGATCCGATGTGGAGTACGCCGAGCTGTCCGGTGCCTTCCAGGCGCTCGAACGACAGTTCCGCGAGAGATTGGCCGCCGCCGCCCGGCGGGCCGCCGCGGGACCGGTCGCCACCCGACCGGACCCTGCGACCGGCCGGACCAACGGCATCGAGGTAGTGCCCGACCAGCTCGCCCGGCCACAGTCGCCGGCCCCGGAGGCGGAGGGAACGGCCACCTTCGTACGGCGAGACCCGAAGCCGCTGTGGGCCGACCAGTGCTGGCCCGCGATCGCGGCGGACATCGCCTACCGCGCGCAGCGCGACCGCTCCGGAATCCAGGCCGCCACCCCGGGAATGGGCGTGGACTTCGCGGACGCCGAGCAGTGGTTGGCCCGTCCCGGTCAGGAACCGGTGCGCGCGCATCAACTGCACGGCCTGCGGGACGGATTCGAGCGATTCACGGCGTGGGTGGCCGCCCACGAGGGCAGCGGCAACGGCCTGCAGATGGTCGTGGCGACCGCACCGACCCAGGGTCTCGGGCACGCGGTGCTCTGGGTGGCGGTCGTCGACGGCGACACCATCCGGGTCGATCAGCTGGATCCGAAGACCAACGAGATCACCCGGGACTTCCGGCCACCCGCGGGGGATCCGGACGGCCAGATCGCGGTGGCGGTGTTCGTCGGCGGCGACGGCTACGCGGTCGCCGATCCGGATGGCGTGGCAGCCCGGCCGCCGCGGGAACAGCAGATCTTCGTCGGCGCCGTCCCGGCAGGCGATGGCGCGGCCGAGCCCGCCGACGATGGCGCCCTGGTGCAGAAGGCATTGCGAAAAGCGGGTATCGACCCCGGACGCCTCACCCGAATGGTGCATCAGGCGGGTGCGGCGCCCGATATCGATGCGGCGCATGCGCAGGGAGGGGTCATCGCGCGGCTGTGGGACTTCTCCGATGACGCTGAGCGTGCCGCGTTGCTGGCCGATGCCGAACTGTCGATGATTCTCGGTGAAGCCGAAGGTATTCCGGGTTCGATCCGGCACAAGCTGAACGAGGACGCCTTACGCCGGGAACACCGCAAACTATCGGCAGCGGGCCCGCTCAATGAGGTCGACCAGGCGCGGTTGGCCGAACTCGAGGCCGTCGACAGGATCAACGAGATCGGCAAGAAGCGCGCCGAGCAGATGGGCGTTCCGTTCCATCTGCTGTCGTTCCCCCGTCGCAGGTCCGGGCTCGGCATCCCGGGTTGCACCGTGGTCGAATACGGCGACCAGGCGCTGTTCGCCCAGGATGCGGTCACGCTGGTGCCGGAACCCACCACTACCTGGGATGAGTTGGCCGCGTCCGTGCATGGCGGTGCGGACTTCGCCGCCGCCGAGAACCGGTCCAGCCGGGTCGCGCCCACCAGGGTGTGGCACCGGCACGGCGCCGCCGCCACCGTGCTCGATCGGGAGACGGCTGCGGGCGATGCTCTGGTGCAGGGAATTTCGGCTTTCCGCGGGGCCCGGGATTCGCGAGCGCGGCAGGATGACGAGCCGCCGAATATCGAACTCGTGTGCCGCGGCAACGCTCCCGTCCTTCAGGCATGGGAGGCCGCGGCGACGCTGTTGGACGGTCATGGCCTCGACACGGTGCATCTCGTCCCGGTCGTCGTGGCGCACCGACTGGCCGCGGCGGAAGTGCTGTTGCGGGGCAAGGACTGGGTCGCGGATCTGCCCGGAACACCGGAGCTGGAGACTCGGTCGCTGGTGCCGACCACGCAATTCCGGATCGGTGACCCGCGCACCGCCGACGAGGTCGTGGCGTTGATCTACCGCGGTGTCCAGCCCGAGACACAGCGCAGCGGCTTGCGCAGGGCTGTGGACGAGTTCGCGGCCAGGCACCGCCACGACCGGTCGGTCGCGGTGGTGGTGTGGCAGGGCGACAGCTCGCGCGAGCTGGCCGACTTCCTGGTCGAACTGGCGCGAGAGCGTCCGGACAGCACTGATCCGCAGCGTAAGATCCAGCTGATCATGCCGAAGCCGGAACCCACACTCGTCCGGCCTCTCGCCAAGGATGACGAACGGCTGGATCCGCATCGGGCCGCATTCCTGGGTCTGCCGCCGAAGTGGACGACGCCGGACGAGACGTTGCAGCGCGGCATGGCCTGGTTCGGTGAGCATGCCCCACAGGTGTGGCGGGGCAAGCCCAAGCAGCCCAGCAATACTCCGGTCGCTCGGCCCGCTGCCGTGGTCGATTTGAGCGAGCTGAACACCATGCGGCATCTGGCTCGGGCTCGGCGTCCGGAACTGATCACGGCGCTGAACGACCGTTTGGCCAACCGCGGGCTGACCGCCGAGGCACTGCAGCAGCCCGGCCTGCTGCGCGAGCACCTGGTCGGCGTTTTGGACGGGCTCGGATACCACCTGATCGAGCTGGCCGGCGATGTCATCGGTGCGGCGCGCAGCGAGTACGAAACGCTCCGGCACTTCGCTCAACGGGTGAGCAAGCAACCTGAGGCCACCGCGGAACTGCGTCGTCTCGCCGAGGATTTCGTCGATCTGCGTGACGCGATGGCGATGCTCGAGGACGTCGAGCGGGCTGACACCCGGCCTGGGAAGATCGACGAGCTGGAAATCCTGTTGCATTTCACGCGAGCGCTGAACGAACAGGGTCCGGTCGCGGATGGGGAATTCGAGGAACTCATCCAGCAGGTCGTCGAGCTGGGCAAGCTGGCTCGGACCCTCCGCGCCCTGGAGGAGCAGGGCGACGCAGGTTCTCAGTTGATCGCGGACAGACAGCATCAAGACAACGATGAGTTCGACGCGCAATTGGCGCAGGTACTCGACCAACTTCGGGAGCTTCGGGAACACGGGCAAGACAGCGTTCCGGTCATCGTCGGCGATGATCTGCTCGCGCTCGCGGACGCGGAGGCGGCCCGGCGCGCATTCTCCCGTCAGGCATTGGTAGCGCAGGACCGCGTTGAAGTCCAGCCCGACGGGTTGGACGCTGGACGGCTGGCGGTGCTTCGGGACCTTCGGCGAACGGCCGCTGAGGCATTGGCGTCGCTGGTGGGCGGGCATGCCGACCAGCTGACCCCGCACCACGTGGCGCGGATGCACGCGATGTTGACCGAACGTCCCTACGACCCGGACCACCTCGCGGCCGCGACGAAAGTGCTCGAGCTGGACCAGGTGCTCCACACCGCGGCCGCCTATGTCGCCGCGAACGAGCGGATCGCAGGCATCGAGCGGTTGCGGGCGGAACTGTCCCGTGCGCATGCGCATCTGCAGGTGGCGATGCGGTCCCTGGCCACCCCGAATATCGATCAGAATCAATGGGAACTGCTCACCACATTCGGATATGAGGTGCCGGACGGCCTACCGAACTCCGAGAAGCTGGCAGCTCTTCTGAGCCGTGCGCGGGGGCGCCGGAACCAGGACGCCGAAGCGGCGGAGATGGCGATCGTCGTGGACATCCTGTCCGACCTGCTCGAGCTGGCCGACCAGCAGAAGCTGTGGGAGCGGCGGCTTCAGTGGCTGGAGGAACTCGCCTTCCGGTTCACCATGATGGCGGGCGAGCACTTCAGGTTGCGACGCGAACGCGATGCGCTGAATCAGCAGATAGTCGGCCGCGGTGGATTCGAGTTCGGTTGGTTGGGACCGGATTCCGAGCGTGCTGACCAATTGCGCCGATTCCTGCGCAACGAGCGGCGCTACCTGGCGCACGACATCGGCCGCGATGTGCTGGTCGGAGCCGGTCTTGTGGCAACGGAATTGACTGGCGAACAGTTGAAGCAACTGGGGGAGGAGCAGCGATTCGACGACGGGCTCACCGAACGGATCAACCGGTTCGGTGATGTGGAGCGGCTGATCGCCGATGTCCATGAATTCGACCGGCTCACTGGTGAACTTGCCCGCATCGACGCGGCGTTGACCCGGGGGCTGGGTGAGTGTGTCGACCAGTTGATCGAGAAGAACTCGCTCCAAGATCTGGTCGAATACGAGAAGCCGCCCGAGGAAGCCTTGCGGCATCTGCGCAACGGCATTGCCGACTGCCTGATCAAATCAGGTAAGGAGGTGTACACGAAGCAAGGCGGCGCCGACGCGGTGCCGGAAGAACTGCGCCACGCCCAGGTGGAGACGCAAGGGGTGCTCGCCCCTGGGGCTCCGCTGGTGCTGCGCGCGGACTACCGCAGATCCGGATATCGGGACATCTATCAGGCCGCCGAGCATGTGGTGAGCACCGGTGACGGTGTCGTGCTGCTGCTGGCGCAGCGCGGTCTCGTCGAGGCCGCCGAGCCAGGCCAGCATGCGGTCGGCTTGGTGTGGAAGGGAGCCTGGACCGAATCCGAAGACGGCACGTTGATCCCGGATTCGTCGAATGGCGAGGTGTGGGTCTTCGACGACGATAAATGGACCTCGTTCCTGAAATGGGCCGCCAAGCAGCACGGTATCCGCACTGTCGCCGGGTTCGAGATCATGAAGGGCGGCGAGGCGCGCCGACCGCTGGTCGACGGGAAGTCCCAGGCGGTCGCCGGGTTGGACTACGACAATGTCGCCATCGCGGGTCGGGTTGTCGCGCAGCCGGAGTACGTCGCACCTCGACCTGCGCTGCCCGAACTGCTGCCCGAGGACGATGGTCAGCAGCGGCACGACCAGGCGCAGCAACTGTGGCTGGAGTTGCTTCAGCGGGTGGATGCCGCGGTCGTCGGGCTGGAACCGGACGAGGCGCAGCGGCAGCGCCCCGCGCTGCTCGACCGGGAATGGCACGGCCTGACCAGCCAGGATCAGCTTTTGCTGCTGGATTACCTGTCCGGCCACACCGGGTACGAGACGGTGGCCGTCGCGGCGGATCTGTCGGATTCGATGGCGGACGCGCTGACTCGGACGCAGATCGCGAAGACTCTGCGGCGCGGTGAGGGTGCGTTCACCGACGAGGAACGGTGGCAGTACCGGGAAATCACCGACTGGGAGCATCGGCTGCAGATGGCCGAGCGCTGGGCTACACACCTGGGTAACCCGACGCTGACATTGCGGGGACACCGGCTGTTCGGCCACGAAGACCGCACCATGTTCATCGCGGGCGATAGGCGTCGGGTCAAGCGGCAGCGGGCGAAGCTGATCGTGCATGTCGACCAGAACCGTCGGTTCGACGTGGTCTTCGACCGCAGTACCGCACATTCCGTCGACACGGTGCTGACCGATCTGACCCAGGCCACACCCGATCGGCCGATCGTCTCGGCGTGGTGGTCCGGGGCGGACAGCGCCACCCTCCTCTGGGATATCGAGCGGCTGATCGCGGAACTCGATGCGGCGGAACTGGATCTCGTCCTGGTCGTGCACGAGGGTGGCGCGCAGATGGTGCAGGACGCGCGCCCTCTGCTGGAGCAGTTGCCGCCGCACACACTGGAAGTCGCGGCCACCGAAGAGGTCGACGACCGGGCGCCCGCGCAGGCCGGTGACGATGCGACGATCGTGCAGACCGCATTGGGCTGGGAGGGCTTGTCGAGCGTCCGGGACCTGGTCCTGCACGACGACATGACGGTGGAACAGGCACGGCAGTTGGGGGCGCGCAACGCCGCGATCTGGCGTCGATTGCCGGGCTATGTGTGTTCGGCGTTCCGGCGGCACTGCCCGAGGGAGATGCTGCATTTCGTCGGCTGGCCGGAGTGGGTGCGGGACGGGGCGGGACGCGCCGCACTGAACCGTCCGAACACCGAATTCCTCCTGGCCGAACGTCAAATTCGCATCCTGGAAACCGCGCTGCGGTCCACCGCGCCCGGGACTTCAGCGCTCCTGTTGGGTGTTCGGAAGCTGTCGGATGATCGAGTGGAGATCCGATTCGCGATCAAAGGCACGGCCACTGCGAAGAAGCGGAAGCTGCTGGAAACGCAGACCGTGCGCAAAGAGGCCCTTCTGGGCGCGCTCACGACGAAGATCGTCACGGAGTATGTGGAAGAGCGGAACCGCGAAACGACGGTGTTCGCTGTCGTCCGACTGGGTCCCGCGGGCATCGAAGTCGATACGGCCGAGGCCGACGGCAACGCCTTGGCCCGCGAGATCGCGGCGGCCGTCGCCGGTGAGCGAACACTGCATCCGGATACGCAACGCCTGGAAAACAACCTGGTCGGCATGGGCGCCGGCGCGGCGGCGCTGCACCATCTCATCGCGGCAGGCGAAGTGGCCGCCGAGATCGATTCGGCCGCCGACAATGACGACTACTTCTGGTTCCCCAACCACGCCAGGGAGATCCAGCGGCGGCGCACCGCCGCGGCCAGCACTCGGCAGCCACGCCAGACACGGACCCTCGACGATGCCCGGATCGAGAGGTTCGACAGGTACCTGAAGTCCCTGATCACCCGCGGCCCGGACCATTGGGCGAACCTGGACGTCCTGCGGGAACTGCGTGTCGCTGTCCTGCGCCGCGAGCTGCTGGCGGCCCGGATCGCGGAGCTTGCCGGGGAGTTGGACATGGTGGACACGGTGGTCGATATCGACGGGGTGAATCGGCCGCTGATCGAGAAGCTGAACGAGCTGCTGCTGCGCCGTGCGGAGCGTGGTGAGCAGGTGCGGGAAAAGATCCTTCGGCTGCACCTTCTGGTCCCGAACTTCGAGATCGCCGACGCCGAAACCCGCTTCTTCCGCCGCATGGTCGACGACCGGGAGACCGCCGTGCCCGACGCGTGGCGGGTACAGGATGCGCTGCTCACCGAGCTGCGCGACGTCCACGCCAGGCAGGTGCGGCAACGGCGGCAGGTGATGGAGTTGCGGCGCACCCATGACAACCAGCTCCACCAGCTCCCGCGCGAGGCGCGCGGCCTCAACCCGGCGCTGCGGCCGTTGGCGGTGCGGCGCACCACGCTGCACCGCCAACTGGCCGAAGACTTCGGCGTGCTCCCCTCCGAGTTGAGCCCGAGGTTCCTGCGGAGGCAGATCGCACAATTGAGGTGGACCGACCCGCGCGTCCAGCGTGCCAAGCAGTATCTCGCAGTGCGCGAGCTGACCCATGCCGTCGATGCTCGTGACCGCTCGGACAAGCGTCTGTACTGGTTGCTGAGCCGCGGTGAGCGGCTGATAGAGCTGATCGACGTCCGCGCGGCGGCGGCATCGGAGCAGCGGGAACGGCTCGACGAGCAGCTCGCGCTGATCACAGCCGAACTCGCCGACGGCCTCGAAACTCCGCGCAACGGCGACACGGCGAAGGTCCCCTTGTCGCCGCCGCATGCCGGTCCGTTGAACTGTGCCGTGCACGCGACGAGACGGTTCCGGACCTACCGTGCGGACCGAGGACAGGAGCTGCCACCCAACACCGCGTTGGCTGACACCAAGGCAGTCAAAGCATCCGGGGTCCCCGAGGTTCGGGTCGCCCGGGCCGGCGACGCGGACCGACAGCGGTTCCGATCCCTGCGTGATCTGCTCGAACATCTCGCGCCCCCGCTCCGACCAAGGGGAGGCCGTCCTTCGACGAGTTCGCCCGAGGTGCGCGAGGGCATCGAGGACGTGCCCGCCGCGCAAGAGGAGGCCACCCGCGGCGCGATGATGGGCCTGCTGCTCTACCGCGGCGTCCAAGGCATCGGTCACGTGTTCTACGCCGAGGTCGACGAACAGGATCGACCGGTCATCTGGGATGTCGACGAAAACGGGGAGGAACTGCCACCCATCGTCGGCTGGGCAGCGGCCCAGGAATGGCTGATGCGCCACAACCGCCGCGGCCTGCGCGGCATCTTCGGCTATGGCGCGTATCCCGACGGGAGCGTCGAAGTCCCGTTCCTGACCGGCAAAGACCGTATGGTCCCCGCCGACGAAATCCCGGAACGCGTCGGCTTTGTCCCCGGCGATACCGAACGCGCCCGGCCGACCGTGGTCGTCGACGGATTGCTCAGCGATCCAGGGGGGCAGGCGCAGGTCAGTGAGGTGCCTGATCCGACAACTCCGCTGGCGGCAGTGCGTCGCGGTGCGAACCGCGACGCACTGGAGCTGGCGGCCGCGGTGTGGAAAACCGACCGAGCCGTAATCGAGCCGCATCTCGACGGAATCGATCCCGTCGAGATCGAATGCTTCGACTTGTATGTGGCGGGTCGCACGGCCCCGCAGATCGCCAAGCTGAAAAACAAGCACCGCGCCATGGTCGACAAGATCCTGAACCGGGTCGCCACGGCGGTGTTCGAGAAACTCCCATCGGAACTTCGGGACGATTACGCTGGCCGGGGTCTGCTGCGCCCGATCACGATCGAGGAAATCGCGCGGAGGGCCGGCTGCAGTACCGAAGCCGCCTACCGGGTGTGGCGCAATGCCGACACCGTGGTAAGCGATGAGACCGCACAGCGCATTCGGCAGATCATCGCCGAAACCGGTTACGTCGGAAAGGCGGAACCCGACCCGCCGCGGGACGCGCTGGCCGGCCGATCCGGGACAGCCGTGACGGATGGCGTATCTGAATCGGATGCCGGTGCGCTGAAACATCTTCGGGACGACACTCCGAAGATCTGCGGTATCCAGGTTCAGAAGGCCGGTATCTGGCTGCTGGGGTCGAAGGCCGACCCGCGGATGAAGGCGACTCGACGCACCAAAAAGGTGGAGCGCGAGGGGATCTCCGCGAAACAGTTCGCCAAGGGCTTTGTCGCGGACTTCGACGAGGGTCCGCTCGGTACCGGGGTCGATGGCATCGAGCAGGCGATCAGGCAGGTGCGCGAGCACGGCGGGATAGCCGCGCTGGCGATCAACCACTGGAAGGGGCTCGGACACGCGGCGCTGTATTTCGAGGTCGATGAACGCTTCATCACCGCACATCGGGACATAGAGGACCTGCAGCTCGGTGAGAACGCGGTCTTCGACCCTTCCGAGGACGAACTCGGGATTCCGATCGTCATCGGCGGCGCCGAAGGCCGGTTGATCCGCGGCGCGGAGATCGCCGTCTGGAAACACAAGGTCGGCGCCCACGCCGGTGTGGTGGGAAGGATTGTCATCGGTCGCGACGGCATTGCGCCGTTGGCCCTCGCCGAAGGCGCCGAGCCGGTGAACGCCGGCTCGGGGATGCTGGGTGCGCTGGTGGCGGATGCACCTGGCGATCTGATCCAGGCTTTGCACGACGAGGCCGATAACGGTAAGAGACCCGTGGTATTGCCGGGTGACGGCCTGATCGAGACCCGCTATGTTCTCGGCAGGGAGCAGGGTGACCGCGGCCTGTTCGAGGCGAGCGAAGCGACGACCACGATTGCCACGGGTGGACTCAGTCTTCTGGCTCAGGGGAGTACGCAGCGTCACGAGAACAGGAAACACAGAGCGAAGTACCTCGCCGGCGAGACTCCGGATGCCGCAACGCTGACGCAAACCGCATTCCTCTACGAAATTCTCCGCGAGGAAGCCGAGGCATTCGCCGAGAATGCGATTTTCGATGTGCGGATGGCGGCGCGTGGTTACGACGTTCCGGTCGAGTGGTATGTGCCGATCTACGCGGACGCCCGCAACCAGGCCATCGACGAAGCACGGATTGAAAATCCGGAAAGCACCAACAAAGAACTGGTGGCCATAGGTCACGAGGAGGGTGTCCGTGCGCTGCAGAGAGAGCTCGAGGCGTCCGGCTATTTGACTGCGCAGTACCTGGAGCACTGGACCTGGGTAAACAACCATCCCATCGAGAACATCCGGCGGGCGACCTCGACCGAAGCGGCTACCGAAATCCGGCTGAAGGCGTTGGAATTGAACGCCGCAGACCGGGACCTGCGCAATCTTCAGCGAACGGCCCACCAGGAGATCGAACGATTGGTTGCGGGGCCGACTGCCCCAGCGTCGAAGTGGGACGAACGTCGCCGCACGCACAGGGCATTGATTGTTCGGGACCTGACCGCATGGTCTAGTCGAGCCGAAGCGCGGGTGCGCGCCGCCGAGCGGGCGCTCATCGCTCGAGTCACCCGTGACGTGGTGGACGGTCTGCTCCAGCGGGAGCCCGGGCAGCGTTCAGGTGATCAGGCCGCGCTGATCGGCGGCAATCGACTGGTTGTCGTGTGGGGTGAGGGCGACGATTTCCAGGCATTGCACACTCTGATCCGTGATCACCAGGCAGCAGGGATCACCGTGGAATGCCTGCATGTACATGTCGATGTCCGCGGGCGGATGTGGGTCGCCCCACGCGAGTTGCCCGAACCGACTCTCTGGACCCCGCCGGCCGAGATCGAAGTACTGGATCTGGCCGGACACGCCTCCGAACGGCGAGTGCGAGGGGTGCTGCGACTGCTGCGAGCGACCAAGATCGGCCAGAAGGTCGATCAATTCTTGATCGACAACGGAATCCGCATCCGCCTCGATGTCGCGGACGATCGGTACTACCCGACCGAGGGGCTAGTGGTACTTGATGTCGGAAAGTCCGACATCGAACTGCTGGTGGCAATCGTGCGTAGCGCGGGGCAGGTTCAGCTGGAACTCGAACGCACCAGAGTGGAGGCTGTCCAGGAGCTGATGCACTCGACTCGGCCGGAGTTCATCGCAACGATGTTCCAACGGGAGTGGGATGTTCGGGCGTTGGCGGCCGAGGCGGTCCGGCAGCTGCGAGCGGCGGGACACAACTTCGAAGAGAGCCCACTAGAGCACTCCTACCGGATGGCGTTCGAAGAGGCGACCGCACACGGCGGCAACGATGTGCTGCTCTCGGGGACCCTGCCGGACGGCACGCATCGGATGCCGTGGCAGGACATGGTGGCATCGGGTGGCAACCTCGCGGCCTTCCTGGCTGGACGTGCGGCGGTGCGGCCACTTATCGAGACCGTTGGATCGCGCGGCTCCGGGGAAACCGTCACCGAGTTCTACCGCGGGTTCTGGAACAAGGCACATGGCGGCGTGCCCATCGGACTGCCGTTTGAACCTGTCAAGGCGGACGTGCTGGTCGCGGAGCTCGCCCAGGCGCAGGCCCAGCTGGCTCAGGCGCGGGCCGCTCTCTCCGGCATGTCGGATGCTGCCTTGCTCGAGCATGAACCGACCTCGCCGGCGTTGGAACTGCTGCGCCGCGCGGTCGACCCGCAATCGGCGATGGTGGTCGAGCGGATCGACACCTACAACCGGTGGCACGCCCGAGTCAACCTGTTGCTCGGGGTGATTGGTGCCTATGACCAGCGTGACAAGGCCTATGGCGCATTGGCGGAGTTCCTCGGCACGACGACGGATCGGATCACCCCGAGCCAGGTCGCCGCCTTGCTGGGGCATGCACAACGACTGTTGGATAGTCCGCTGTCGCCGGCAGATGCGTTGCGGTTGCGCCAACTGAGCACACAGTGTGTGGAGGCCGACTTCGCGATCCGAGCGTTCCACGACCAGGAAGATGTAAGCCGGCGACTGGATCAGCCGCCTCATGGTCTGACGGAGTCCTCGGCCGCCGAACTGGCGCGCCTGCAGGAGATGGTCGCCTGGGTACCGAATCTCGACGACGCCGACCGGGCTGACCTGATCGAGATGATCGGCGACACGCTGGGCGCCGGCGCCTACCTCGGACAGCCGAGGAGGTTGGGGACAACTACCGAACCCGTTCACCGCCTTCAGGTCGTCGATGGATACGACAACCCACTTCTGCTGGTGGACATCGGTAAGGACGGCTCGATCACCGTCCAGCGGCCTGAGCGTGAAGTGGCTGGAACTTCCTCTGTCGAGGTGGACGGGGAAGGCTCCGGATCTCGCGCTGCGGTGGCTGGGGACTATGGAATCACGGCGAAGCCGTCGATGCGGCCGGCCGCGTCGGTGCAGGCCTATCCGCTCGACTGGCTGCGGAATACGCTCGGCGCGGCCCTGAACCTGGACCCCGACAACTGGGATCGGATCGCCGCGGTGTTGTCGGAGGCGTTGCGTCGCGACGGTGCGGCGCTCGCGCCGGTGGATGTTCAGGACGACGGCCACCACATCCGGGTGCTCGACGGCGACGGCAGTTCGCTGCTGGATGTTGATGTGTCCGGCGGGCCGGACCCTGTGGTGGCGGTGCGCACGCACCTGGAGCGGGATCGCCCGGACCGGGCCGCGTTCGCGCAGCGGCTGGTGCCGGTGTTCCTGCCGGACTGGGAGCAGCGGCAGGCGACTCGGGTATTCGGCACGGTGCTACACCGCACCCGGGGCCTGCTGGTCGGTGCAGATGGCGCGCTGACCATGGAACTGGTCGACGGTCACCTGGACGTCGTCGTCCACGGCACCCACGAGGGCGCCCGCCGCAATCTGGGGCTGTACTTCGACAAGAAAGCCGAGATTCAGCTCGACTCGCCGCCGTCGACGCGGCCGGATGCTGGTCGCAACGCCGATGCGGTGTCGGATATGGGTGTCGTTGTTCAAGCGTTGGGGCGGAGGATTTCCGGGGCGCCGGTTCCGCTGGTGGGTGATGGCTCGGATCCGGCGGCGGTGGCGGCGCGCAAGGCCGGTCCGGCGATCCGGAACTGTGGTCCGATCGGGATGTGGTTCGCCGAGCAGCTCGGGGTGCAGGTGGTTGCGCCGCTGCCGCTGGATGACGTGGATATCGCGGCGCAGGGTGTCGATTTCGGTCGGATCGCGGTCGGGGTGGAGGCGAACACCCGGGAACGCAAGTTCGAGTCGTTCGAGAAGGTCCGCAAGCATGTGGCGGACCACGGTGGCCTGGTGATCGTGGGATTCGAGCGTCCCGGGAACCAGGGTGGGCACCAGATCGAGGTGTTCAAGGGCGCGGACGGCCGGGTGTGGGTGTTCGAGCACGACGGCTGGGTCGGTGTGCTGAAACAGTGGGCGGAGTGGGAGCAGCCGCAGTATGCGGTGCGGATCGAGACGATCGTGTTCCGCGGGCCGGCCGAGGGCAACCCGCAACGCCCGGATGGCACGCCGGTACTCGTCGGCGGCCCGGCGGAGCGCTTGGAGCCGGGCCAGCAACCGCGGATCGCGGACCGGCCGCTGCAGGTCGGCTATGCGCTGGACAACCACGATCGGCTGGCGCGGTCGCTGTTGCGGCGGACCGCGTTCGGCCGTGAACTCGCGAAGTTCCTGGACACCAGCCCAGTGCAGGTGAACTACCTGCCGGCCATGACGGCGGTCATGGAAACGAGCATCCTCGGCCATTTCGACCAGAAGACATTCTCGATCGATGTCTTGGCTGGACAGCGCGACCTGATAAACCAGGTGCTGGCATTGATCCATGAAATAATTCATGCCAAAGCCTTCGCTGAGGGTCGGAGCCCGAATCCCGCAAAGCACACGGAGGCCGAGTTCGTCCGCTTGGGTATCCGTGAGGAAGCCGAGGCTTTCGCCGCGGAGTTCCGGTTCGCCCTGGAGTTGGCGCAACTCGGTTATCGGTTCAGCATCGTCGATATCGATCAGCGATACTTCGACATCTACCGCCAGGCAAGCGGACACGAGGCTGGTATCGGAGAACTGGCGAAGGCATTGGCAGCGCCACTGGCCGGCGGCCATCCAAGCTTCTACACCGAGAATTACCAGCTGATGTACCGGCGGTTCAGCCGCGTTGATGAGATGCATCGGCCGACCGAAGACGATATCGCGGAACGTCTCCGGCTGTTGGCGCTGGACCGGACGATCACCACACGTGAGGTCGATACCGCTCGGGGCGAATACGAGGCGAAAAGGTCATACGTCCGGACCGCTATGGAGGAATCCGCGTTTGCGGAAGTCATGGCGCCCGGTGACGCCGAACAAGACCCGATGATCGAGACGATCCGTCGCGCGATGGCGCAGCGACAGCGCATCGAACACAACCAGGTCACTGCGCATGAGGCCGGGAGAACCGCGCTGGAGAAAGCCGCGCGCAAGCGGGATGCGTTTTGGGCGCTCAACGAGGTGGCCTCCCAAGATGTCCTGACCGCGCGGCTGCGGCAGCTGCCGGAAGGACAGTTGCACGGCAATCACATCCTGCTTGTCCCCGGTCGTAAACGGATCGTCGCATCGATATTCCGGGATCATCTGCAGATCCTGGCGGAGGCAGCCGCGGTCGACCCGGAAAACCCGGACCTGGCCGCGGATTCGGACATCGAAACGGATTACCTTCTGCTCAATGTCGACAGGCAGGGGAATGTACGAGTCACCCGCACCGGGTATCCGCTTCATGACCCGAGGGCCAGGCCACCCGAAGTTCCGGAGGCAGCCGATGCGATCGAAGAGCCGGCCCTCGCGCGTCTGCCGAGAATCCGACAAGCGCTGGGTGGTATCGCATTCGGCCGAGAGGCGAACCAGGTACTGCGGTTCCGCGAGGTCCGCATTGTCTTCGAGTCGCATGCCGCGACCCGATACCACTCGGACGAGAACGTCTTGGTCATCGATTCCGGGGCGCTCGATGCCGAGGTGATGCTCGAGCTGGTGGCCGGTGCGGAACATGTCGAGCAGCACCACCTGCGCGGCGACGGGGGCACCATCGCGGGCATGGTGCAGCTGTCGCGGCGCGGCTATGTCCACATGATGTCCAAAGAAGAGACCGCGATTGTCGTGCGGAAGATCACTGCGGCGAAGCAGCTTCGGGCCGCGGGTGAGGTGATCCCGGAACTGCCGCTGGAGCGGGCCGAACGACTCGGCGGCCACGAAGCGGTTGTCGCGCACCTTGGTGCCCTGCAGACCGAGTGGGACGACTTCTACGGTGCGGCATGGGATTCAGTCAACAATCCGCCGGACGTGCCCGATCCCCAACCAACGGCGCCGCCAGCAGCTCCTGATCCTGGGTCGCTGCGAGCCATCCCAGAGGCCTCGGACGGGGCCACCCCGCATCAGCGGCCCGCGGACGCGCGGACCGCCCCGGCAGCGCAGGCACAGGCCGGGCAGCTTGCCCGGATCCAGGAAACTCTGGCGCAGGAATTGCGCCCGGACGCCACCACTCAGGCCCGGGTGCTCGCGGTGCTGCGAGCGGCGTTGGGCCGCAATGGTGCTGTGCTCGCGCCGATGGTCGACCTCGACAACGGCCGCCAGATCCGGGTGCTGGACAGCGATAGCAGTCCGCTGGTGGATGTCGATGTGACTCGCGGGGTAGACAGTGAGCTGGTGGTCACGGTGCGCACCCATCTGGTGCGGGAACGGTTGACTCGGGCGCCGCTGGCGATGCGGTTGATCTCGGATCTGCTGCTCGACTGGGGTCGGCAGGCCACCGAGGTTCTGGCGGAGGTGTCGCACCGCACCAGCGAACTGCGTGTCGACGTCGACGGCACCGTGACCATGGAATTGATCGGCGACCACCTGACCGTCACCACAGCGACCAGCGGCGATCTCATCCAGCACTTCGACAAGGAAGCGGCGGACCTCGCACCCCCGCCGCCTGAACCACCTGGTGCGACAGGTGCGCTGCCGTTCGTCCCCGAACAGCTGCCCAAGGGTGCTCGTTTCGACGTGGGGCAGCAGGGGGTGTTCGATGCCTTCGGCGGCGATGGACCGGAGAGTTTCGCCGCGCACGCGCATGGCCGACCAGGCGGAGTCGGGAAATTCCTGCGGAAGCTGGCCGGCACGCCCGCGCCTGAGCAGGTGCAGGCGGGCTCGCTGCCGGAGACGCTGGTTACCCTGCGCCGCACTGTGTTTGCTGAAATTCGGCAGTCGCGTAAGCAGTTGGGGCGGAACGTCGACGAGCTGGTGGCCGGCGGACCGGCTTTCCGGGCGTTGGAGTGGCATCTTGCCAACCGCCAAGCAGAGCTGGCGGAGCTGATCGGTGTGTCGACGGAGGACTTGGACGACGACATCCGGGTCGAGCAGGAGCGGGCGGATCTGCGGGTCCGGCTCGCCGAGGAATCGCTCTCCGACGAGTTGCGGGACGTCATCGTCGAGGCGGAAGCGCGGTTCCACGGAAAGCACCGGTCGGTGGGGAAGGTGCGCGAACTGCGTCGTCTGATCGAGTGGTGCGCTCGGGTCGATGCGTTGGAAGACCGGCTGTTCGACGCGTACGCGCTGTTCGAGCAGTCTGCTGGGTCCATCGGCGGTTACCGTCGGTTGGCCGAGCAGGCTGCTCGAATCGCGACGCTGTCGCTGAACATCCGCGAACTTCGCGCCGAACCGATACTCCCGGGCCAGGGTCTCGACGACGTGGCCAGGAACTACGGTTGCGATCTGGACGGCGGTTTCCAGCCACGGCTCGGGCAGCGGATGGTGGCGCGGCTGCGCGCCGGCGCCGACCAGGCGGCGGCGCCGGCGATCGGTGTGGGCAGGGCGGCGAAACGCGAGCTGGCGGCGAAGGCCGTCCAGAGCCGGGCACTGTTGGGCTGGAACGCCCGGGTCGAGCGACGTGACCAGAAGCTGCGTACCTGGGAGGCGGAACTCGACGAACTGTTCCGCGTCGTCGAAGCGTCGGTCGCGGGTTCCCGATACACCCTGGGTGGGCAGTTGCCGGGATACAGTGCGCAGGCCGAGCGTGAGCAGGTGGCGCTGCTCGAAACGCTGCGCAAGTTCGGTGTCGACCCGGCGAAGGTCGGCGCCAAGACCGAGCGAACGTTGTCCCGCCATCGCGCGACGCTCGGCGAAGAGATCGAGACGACGGACAGAAAGTTCTGGAAACACGTCGAGCTGACTCCGGAACGGGTGCAACAGTGGCGTGACAGTCTCGGCCAAGGGCGTAAGGCGAACAGCCAGCGTGATCTCGCCGATCAGTGGCTGCGCAGGCACGCCATGGAGATGGCTGTCACCGAGCTGCTCGCACTGCGGCGGCGTGTTCGCGCGATCGAGGCGCAGCAAACGAACCTGCGCCGTTGGCATGCGGGTCGTGCGGTGGCACGCGAGCGGTTCGAAAAGGCCTGTGCGGCGTATGTGACGAAGCACCGTGAGCGGTTCCCAGAGGACGAGCCGACGGTGCTGGTTGCGCCGCTCGACCCGCTCGAACTCGATGGGCTGCGGGAACTGTTCGACCAGGCGGTATTCGCTGCGGCCGACTCGACCGACTCGACCGACTCGACCGACTCGACCGACTCGACCGACTCGACCGACTCGACCGACTCGGACGGGCCGGACTTCATCGGTCGGATTGCCGACCTGGCCATACTGTGGAAACTCGGTGAGGAGTACCAGCTTTGGGCCGCGCAGACCAATTGCCTCGACGAGCGGGTGCGCCGGTTCGACTACCTGCTGCGTGAGCGGGCTCGGGTCGAGAAACTGCGCGACGATGCCGAGAAAGCGCTGAAGGAGCTCGCCGACCAGCCGCCGCCGAGTCGAAATGACAAGTATCCGTTGGGGAACCTTCCCGACGCGAACGAACTTCAGCCGGGTCGCCGCGACCATCCCGTGCGCAGGGGCCTTCAGAACGAGCTGAACGATCAGCAGCACATGCTGGAGATCCTGGTCGGGGCGGATCGTCTGGCGGAGTGGGGGATAGCCGACAGATCCGAGCTGACCGCCGACCGGGTGCGGGAGTTGTTGCTGCGTTCGGATCTAACGGACGATGAACGCGCGAACCTCGCGACGATTGCGTGGGCTCACCGGATGCTGGCGGCCGAGCAGACGTTCTACACCAGCACCATCGAGGTCCGCTCGATGGACCGGGTGTTGGACGACGGCTTGGCCCAGTCACCGGACCAGGTGCTCGGGCTGGTCGATGACCCGGCGGTGACGACACCGCAGCGGCCGACCACCGCGGCATCGATCCGGCTGACGGGCGCCTGCTCGTCGTACGCGGTGCAGACCTCCGAGGCCGCGGACCGCCGCGCCCGGAACGAGGCGCCGGCGGAGCCGTCCACCGAGCCGCGGGAGTTCTCGCTCGACGGCGATGATCCGGTCGATGTCGCCATCGCCCGGCGCGGCCACTGGATTCACTATGGCAACGACATCCTGAGAGTGATCACCGAGGTCGAGGAGCTCGGCCAGCAGGATATTCAGCTGACCGTGACGGTCGGTGTCGACTACACCCGCAACCGGGGAGCGCACACCGCCACCCTCACCTGGGACCGGGACTTCGACACGATCATGGTGTTGGAGCGGGGAGACGACGGTGCGGAAAACTTCTACTCGGGCATGGCGGACGTCCGGGCGTGGGCGCAGCGGCAGCTGGCCGACGCAGAAGCGTTCTTCGGTATCGAATCCCAGAACGGCCATCGACGTCTTCCGCTCGGCGAGGGTGAGATCCCCACCGGCCCGATGCCCCGGCAGCGGCTGCGTGGCGCGCCCGCACCGATGGTCGCCGCGGCGGCGCAGGCCCCGTCGACCGGGGAGGATGCCGTCACCGCGCTGCTCCGGAGCCTCGGGGTGGATCCGAGTGTCCGCCACGCTGGTAGCGCGCATGTGTTCGGCGAGGCGGGTACCGACCGCAGTCACACTGTGAAGCTGCGTTTCCTGGAGTCGGAGGTGAACCGGCTGCTGGCGGCGCTGCCCCCGGCCGACGGCGCCGAATCGGTGGTCGAATACCGGCGCCCCATAGGGCCGTTGCCGGATCTGTTGGCCCGCGGCCCGCTGAACTGCGCGGTGGTGGTCGACCGGGAATTGCGGCCGTGGCTGGCGGATCGTGGCGTCGAGCTGTCCACGACACCGCTGGAGGACAGCGTCCGCATCGACATGCGGGGTGTCCAGGGCTGGGAGCGGTCGCGGGCATTGCAGGCAGGCTGGGAGTATCTGGGGCGCGGCCGGACAGCGCTGAAAAAGGCGATGAAACAGGCGCAAGCTGGCGGGGCATTCGAACTGGCCATGGGCTTCGAGGGTCGTCGCGGACATCATGGCGCCGGACTCCGTCATGAGAACGGCGAAGTGGTGGCGTGGGAGCGGGAATACGGGAAGACGCGGTACTGGCGCGGACGGGAAGACGTCACAGCATGGCTGGAATCCCGGGTCGGCATGGGCCTCGACAAGGTCTGGGGGATCGGCTACATGATCGGCCCCGATGGCAAAGCCGTGTCGAATGTGTCGTTCGACCCGGACGCGGTCTGGTCGACACTGGTCGCGGCAGGCGAGGCCCCGCCGGACTTCATCGGCGCGCTGCCGCCGGAACGTGCGCCACCGACAGTGCGACAGTGCCGCGAGAACTCCGCGGTGCTGAAGGCCGAGCGGGATGAGCTGCGCGATGTGGACGGCGCTGTCTCGGACGCCGACATCGAGCGCCGACGGGAACTCGACATCGTCCAGTTGGTGAACGACCGGTTCCACGCTGCCCTCGCCGAGCACCGCATCGACCAGGTGGCAGGGCTGATGTCCTTCCACCAGGGCGACAAGGGTGCGCGCGGTCGGATCACGATGGTGGCCGGTGTGCCGGAAGACGAAGCCGTGCTGACCGGCTACGTGCCGGTCATCGTGATGACCATTGCCGAACTGGGCAAGACGGTGGACAAGGTTGTCAAAACCTTCGCCGAACAATGGCGGTCGGGCACTCGCGGTGCGATGTTCGCGATGTTCCGGATCGACGACATCGAGAGCGGACAGGCCAGGGCGGAAACATACGACGCGGCCGTGCGGGCGGACGCCGACGAGCTGGTGGACACCGTCCAGATCTGGAACGCGGATCGGCTCTCGGCGCCGTTCGACGATGAACCGGTCACCGAGATCTACTACTACTCCGACCGGACCCCGTACACCGATGAGCGGCTCGAGCTGCAGGCGGCTGTGGGCGCGCGGCTGGGGTACCAGGTGCAGTCACATGTTGTGGCCGTCACGCCTGCCGATCCGCTGCCGAACGCCGTTGATCTGTGGCTCCAGCTACCCAATGACGTGGAAGCCCGGACTGCCCTGGCGGAGTGGCGGCGGTTGACCGGCAGCACCGCACCCGAGGTCGCGCAATGGTGGGATGCGCATGACGGCCTGGGTCGCGCGCTGGTGTGGTTGAAGCCGAGGGAGGTCGCCCAGCTGGCAGGTGTCCCGCCGCACATCCGGCAATTGGCGAACCGGGAATGGTTGCGTCGGGAAATCGATCGACTGCGCAACGCCGATAAGCCGCTGACCGCTGTGCGGGAGCGGCGGCTGGCACGGCTGGAGACGTTCGCGGATGTGCTCGGTCTCGCGCTGCACTGGGGTGATCGACTGCCGGTGCAGCCGTTCGCGCTGAACTTCGAGGGCGACCGGGCGCGACCGACCTGTATCGCGCTCGGACTGCTCGACCCGGTCTCCGCTGACTCCGCCCCCACCGAGGTGGATGTGCTGGTGCTGGACGGGGAACCGAATGCCGCGACCCTGCGCGCCGGGATATTCCGAGGTTTCGAGCACCAGAAGCGGCAGCAGGCACTGGGCCGACATGAGTCGGCGTCGCCGGGACAGGTCACACCGGTTCTGGTCGTGCAGGGCACCGGAACACAACTCGCTGAGGAGATTTTCGGGCTGGCCGTCCTCTTCCGGCGCAGCGGTCTCCGGGTGCCGCAGTTCCGGTTGGTCGGGCGTGGTGATACGCCGGTGGTGCTCAACGACTTGGCGGACCGGGTAGCGCTTCCGGCCCTGCAGCGGCAGGATCTTCGGACCAGGCGTGTCGAGGCCGAGAAGCAGCTGACCGGGTTGATCGCGCGCAGCCACCTGCGGCCGGACGAGTTGGGCTCGCCGTCGTGGCGACCGGGAATTGTGCGCCGCAGGCGGTTACAACAAGCGCAGTGGCTGTTGCGGCTGCTCGGACAGCGGTGGTGGGAGACGCACATCGGTGGCGACCTGCCGACCGAGTTGACCTCGCAGCAGGCCCGACATATCGAACTGCTGCTCGTCGAGGACACCACACCGGACGCCACCCTGCGTCGCGAGGTGGCCATTCATCTGGTGCGGCTCGACGAAATGATGCCGATCGCGCAGGAATTGGCCACATTCGACGCGCTCTACCCCGTTGTCACCGCCGAGTGGAACGCCGCATTGGCCGATATGGCCGCGGTGCTGGATGTCTCGGAGGTGCCGGAGGACCTCTCGTCGGCATTGTGGCGGGAGGAGGTCTGGCGGGAACGGCATGCGGAATTGAGCGACCGTGCCAAAGATGGGACTCTCGATACCGTCGGAGCCCGGCGGCTCGCGAAGTTGGAGTCGATGGGCGGCGCGTTGCGCGACGCCGAGGGCGCACTCCGGGAGTGGAGCATCCACCGGCCGGTGCGGTTGGTGACCTTCCCGAATGGCCGAGTCGGGCTGGTGGTGGGTGATGTCGCGAGCGCTACCCGGGTACTCGGGGTGGTGGCGGCGGCAACCGAGACCGAGGTCGATCGGCACGGCGCTATAAAGATGGCGGTCTGGACCTCTGTCAAGCGGCAGTTGGGCCCGACCGAGGCGATGTTCGTCATGCTCCGGCACAACGAGGTCGACGGCGCGCCGCCGCAGACCGTGCAGGCCGACGCCGACATGGTGACTCAGGTGGTCACGTCGTTGCATGAGCTGCGCAGGCGGGTCCGGCCCGGAGTCCGGCCGGTCACCGAACTTGTCGGCTACGGTAACGGTCTCGCTGTCCTGATAGCCGCCCGCGGCGCATTGGCGAAGATGGGTGTGCGAGGTTTACCCACCGAGTCCGCTACCGATGCCGAGCTGGTGGCTCGCGCTCGCAACCACGACATTCTGGCGGTCGAACTGCGCCGGGTCCACGCCAAGAAGGCCGAGCTGAGCGACCGGATAGACCGGCTGCGCGAGGAGAGCGGACTGCGCTCGATCACGCAGGAGAATGGTCCGAAGCGGCTCGCCGATTTGCGGCATGGGCGCGAAATCACGCAGCGGCAGCTGATGGATCGGCTCGGGCAGCGGTGGTTGGTCGAATGTTTCGACGGCAACCCACCTGACGCGCTGAATCCCGCTCAGGTGCAACAGGTTCGGCAGGCACTGCTCGATGAGCAGGACCAGCGCCTCCGTCTGATCGGGTTCGACACCAAAAACCAGCTCGGGCAGTTGAAGGCGGCCGCACAGTTGATGCGGTACGACGACCTGATCGATGCGGTCGCCGAATTCGATGCGCTCGATCGCCGGGACTCGGCCGTGCGAGACGCGATATTGGCCGCCGCCTCGTACCCCAAGGCGGCCAACGCGCGCATGGCGCCCGCCGGGGAGGGTATCTGCCCAGCGGTGACCATCCCGGCGACCGCCGCGCCGACCTGCTTCCGGGAGTCGATGGAAGACGGCTGGGCCACCGCGGGCGGCAAACCCGAGGGCGCGCTGGACGATCTGGTCGAAGGCGCGGGCGGGGTGGAAGGCGCGGCAGGCGCGGAATCGGGTCGCGCCGACTGGCATAAGAACGGTCTCACTCCGGAACAGGCCCGCGACCTGGTCGACGATGATGACAACGAGGTCGCCTCGGTGGTGCTGACCGTCACCTGGCGTGGCCGGGATCGGCCGAACCAGACCGGATCGCATTCGGTGTCTGTCAAGAAACTCGACGGTCACGTAAAGGTGCTCGACCGCGGCAAGCTGGAGTTCTTCGACGAGTGGCTGGCCCGCACGCGCCCGCTGATCGAGAAGAGCTACGCGATCGTGCTGCTGTGGGGCAAGCAGAACGGGGACCCGGGTCGGGCGGCCCGCCCGCTCGTCGAGGGACAGCGTTCGGACGGTGTTGTCGGCGCGGACTACCCGGTCTCGCTGACCGGCGCGGGGGCGGTCTCGGCGCCCGCGGTACCCGCGACCGCGTCGCCTACCGCGCCGCCGTCGGATTCGACGGATATCGGTTCCGCGCTGCTGAGCATGCGCGAAGGGGACCTGCGGCTGTGGGGCGCGCTGAAGAAGGACCGGGTGCTGGGACCGCTGCTGCCCGCCGATTCCGACGAGCGGGCCGATTCCGACGAGCGAGCGCAGCTGTTCGCCGCGGAACGCGACAGCGACGGGCAGAACTTCCCGTACGAGCTGGTGACGCGAGTGCGGCGCGCCGACTGGCTGCGCCGCCGGGCAGACCGGATCACGCAGCTGGAAACGTTGCTGCACCAGGCGAAGTCGAATGGCCTGGACACGACCGAGCTGCGTCGCGCGGTGCGGCGCCTGTCGGAGTTGGCTCAGCGCATCCATGACATCGAGCTGCAGGACCTGTCCTTGGGGCGGGTTCGCGGCAAGGCCGTCGACGTGGCGAAGTACCGCCGGGACGCGGCGCCGTTAGCGCCGGACAGTGTCTCGTACGCCGAGGCCACGATGCAGGACCACTTCAGCGATGTGCTGTTGGGCGCGCAGTTCGATGAGGCGCAGATCCGGGCCGGGTTCCGGCGCGCCAAGGCCCGGGTGACCGAACTGCTGGGACTTCGGGCGGATCCGGATCTGATCGCCGACGAGCAGTTGGAAGCCGCCGCGCCCGCGCCGGCTATGCATCGGCTGCGGGTGGACGATGACCTGAAGCAGCTGGATTGGCTCGATGGTGTGCTCGCCAAGCCGCTCACCGCCGCGGAGCGCGCCGCGGGCATTACCGACGAGGAGCGCGCGCGGGAACGGCTGTCCCGGCAGGACTGGCGCAAGCTGGTGGAGGCAGGCGGGCAGCAGTCGGCCATCGACCGGTCCACGGCGCTCACCGAATACCTGGAATTGCGTGAACTGGTCCGGTTCTACGACAAGATCCACGCCCGGGACGTCATCCTGCCTCGACTGGAAGCCGAACTGGACGTCGCACTGGCCGAGGCGACCGCGCCGAAACTGGACACGGAATTGCTCCGGATCCGCGACGAAGCGGAACTGGAGCGCGAATACCTGCGCGCCGCACTGAAGGACGCGAAGTTCCCCGCCACCGCTGCCGGCGTAGGGGAAAGAACCGGAGTGCCGTTCCGGGTCGACCCGACGGTCGGACCGGGGCGGTTGCGGGAGTTGCGCCGTGATCGCGCTCGGATCGCGGCGAACTTCGTCGCGGTGCTCGGCGGCGAACTCGGTGCCGGGCTGGCGGATCTGGAGCCGGCGCGACTGACCGGGCTGATCGCGAAACTGCAGGCGCAGCGGATTGATTCGGCGGTCGTCGGGGTGGTGCAGTCGCTGCGTGAACTGGACGCGGTGATCGGACTGTGGGTGCAGTTCGACGCCGCCGATGCGCGCGCCGAGCAGATCGGCATGCTGGCCGATGCTCTGCGCCAGGCGCATCTGCGCGATGCGGATCCCGCACCGGAGTTGGTGGCGCGGGTCCGGGATATCGAACAGCTGGCTCGCCGTCGCCACGCCCTGCAGCAGGAGTTGGACGCGGCGAACGAGACGCTGCGCGACAGCGGGGTCGGGGCCACCGGAGCCGGGTTGGCGCACCAGTGGGATCGGCAGCTGCGACTGGTCGGCAAGTTCGCGTGGCTGATCGGGGTCGACAACGTGGGACCCGCGCAACTGCCGCAGCTGGCGGCGCAGGCCCAGCAGACGCCGGCGGCCGACACACTGCGTGCGGCGGTCGCCCGGCTTCGGCTGCTGGACGCGATGATCGCGGTGGACAACACCTGCGATGTGCTGCGTCACTCGATTCGCGACCTGGACGAGCGGATCGACGCCGCCTTGGCGCAGGCACTGACCGCACCCGGCCCGGAGCAACTCCAGGATGGCGACCGTGCGCACCACCTCCCGGACTCGGGCGAGGGCCGCAACGATTGTGTGCAACTGACCCTGACGGTGCACCGGGAGCGGACCGGCAACACCGATATCGTTGTGCCGGAATACGTCGGCCCACAAGGGGTACGGCTCGACACCTATATCGCCGCCGCCGCTATGACCTGGGCGGACGTGCAACAGTTCCCGGTCGGGGCGCTGCACCCGCTGCAGCCGGTGGTGAACGCTTTCCGCCGCCAGGTCGGCGCACTGGACGCCGACAAACGCGATGGCGCCTCGGTGTTGGTGGTCATCGGTTATGCGGTGACCGACAAGTACGGGGTCGGCGGCCACACCCTGCGGCTCGAGTACAACGACGGAGCGGTCACCGTCCAGGAGCATGGTGTCGAAACACCGTGGGCGCTGTACCGGACTCGCCGGACACACCGCATCGACCTCACGGGTGTCTGGGTGATGGCCGCCGACCGGGTGGGCAGGTCCTTCCGGCTGCCCGGCTCGGAAAAGCTCACCCTGAGCGAGAAATTCTGGGTCGGTGCGACCCCGTCCGATCCGAGCGGGTTCACCCCAGCCGGCAAGCGGGACGCGGAGCTGCCCGACATCCCGCGTGGTGAACTGGGTCCGGCGGTGGCCTTCGCCCGCGATATCGCGGCGATGGAGCGGAATGTCGTCGATGAAGCGATCATCGCGCAGGGCGAGCAGTTCGGACTCGACTCGGCGACCTCGGCGCCCGAGGATCTGGCCCGGTTGCACGGTCTGCGTGGCCGCCTTGGTGCGGAGTTCGCTGAGTCGCACCAGATGAATCCGGCGTTGCTGACCCCGGCGTTGGTCCGGGATCTGGACTCGGCGGCTGATGATCCGATGGGTGCGCGGCTGCGGAAGCTCGACGACACCATCGACCACGCGGGCGCCTCCGTCGCTGCCCGGGCTTGGGTCGAGGCCATCGAGTCCCTGGAAAGTGCGCTGCGGCACACGGACTCGTTCAGGTTCGGGGAACTGCACCGCACCGCCCAGCGGCTGGAGGCCAATGCGCTGGAGCAGGAGGAGATCCGCAAGCAGATCGCGATGCGGGAATCGCAGATCCTCTCGTACAGCAAAGACCTAGGGATCGATCTGGGTGGACTGGCGCCGCTGGGGGACCGGTCGGCGGTCCTGCTCGACATCCGCCGGGACGGTCAGCAGCGGCTGATCGACGAGATCGCCCAGACCGACCAGGAATTGTTGGCTGTGGTCTTCAACGGCCATGTGCCTACCGGGATCTGGGGTTATACCCAGCTGAAGGAGGTCGAGGATGCGCTGAAGCACGACGCGGAACTGGTGCACTTCGCGAACGCGGCCGCACAGTTGGCGCTCCTGATCACCGTCCAGACCGTCGTCAACGCGGTCGACACGCTCGCCTGGGACCTGGTCGTGCTCGACCACACTCGGCACGCCATGTTGGCGCAGACGGTTCGCAGTGCGCGGCAACAGGCAATCTTGATCTGGGCGGGTCTATTCGCCGGCATCGAGCCGGGCCGGTCCGCCGCGGTGGTCGACCGACGGTGGCGGCTGCTGACCCCGCAGGCGAAGAACCTGCTGATCGCCGAACTCCCGGGGTGGGTGGCCACGACACCGGGCGTGTCCTGGGATGCGCGCGACCGGGCGAACCGGGCGCTGTTCGCGGCGGAGCTGGCTGATCTGCTGGCAGCCCAGGAACGAGGGCAGCTGCGCGTCGACGAACAGGAACGGCTGCGGACCCTGAAAACCCGGGATCTCGACCTGCACGACCTGGACGTTTGGGCGGCGAAGACCGCGCGTCAGGCGTATGTGCTGGCCACCGACGGGCCCAGCGATCCGGACGGCGCGCTGATGTTGTTCCTCGGCAGGCCGAATGTGAACGAGATCACCGCCACCGTAATGGGATCCGAGTCCGAATCGTCGTGGGCGCTGCGGTACGCGCGAAGGCTGCTGAAGGATCGGGATGACACTCGCGGCGCGCTGGTGTGGCTGGCGCCCGAGACCACGCCGACGGCGGCGGGTCACGAGCTCGCCCGCGACCTCGACGGGGTCGTGGAATCCTGGAATTACTACCGGGATCGGGGTCCGTACACGGCGGACAGCACGTTCCATATCCGGACGCATCTGAATGCCGCCGAGATCACGGCGGTCGCGCAACGCGATCTCGACACCCGACCGCCGACGGTGAACCTGCGCAACCAGATCGTCGCGTTCCGGCCGAGCTATGAGTCGCACGTCCGTTCCGCCGAGACCGAACGTAGCGTGCGGGTGCCGTTGACGACGCGCACTACCGAACTGCGCGCGCGATGGGCCGATGCCGACGCCCGCGCCGCCAATGCCCGGGACGCGATCGAATCACTGGCCGCCGACTGTGTGGAACTCGGAGTCGCGCCGGAAACCGTGCTGGCCGGTGACCCGGCGGCGATTCGGGAACTGGAGTTGCTGGCGGGCGACCCACAGACCGCGGCAGACGGCAGGCTGCTGCGCAGCCACCAGATTCTGCGGTTGGCGCACGATCTCGCGCGGGCGCGGGCCCGGGCCAGCGACATCCGGTCGCTGCTCGAGGATCTGGCGGAACTGGAGCGGGAACAGGCTGCGGCGCAGACGGAGTTCAACCAGCTGCGCGAGGCTCACCTGGCGGTGTTCGGCGAGGACGCCGATGTGCTGGCCGACGCGCCGCGGGAGACGGCCCCGGTGCGCGACCGGGCAGGCGAAGTCGGTAACCAGCTGGCGCGGCTGCTCGGCTTGGCGGAGATGAAGTGGACGAACAAGGTATTGCGTCGTCGCGTCGCCGCGCTGGGCGCGAGCCAGAGGGCGGAAGGGGCCGGTGCGCTACTCGACCGGCTCACCGGACTGCGTGACCTGGAGGCCGCCGGTTACCGATGGCGGCAGGCGATGGCGCCGAAGCCGCAGGATCGGCTGGGGCAGTTGGCCAGTCGACTCGACACGCTATTGGACGAACAGCGCATGCTGCGCAACCGTCGGGCCGAGGCGCGGGAGCGTATCCGCGCGGTGGCTCGCCACGAGGAATTGCCGTGGCGGGAATGGGGCAGCCCGACCCGGCGCCCCGGCGTGCTCCGGCGCCTGCGCGCACAGCGTCACGACCAGCTGCTCGCCGCGCTCGATCCGGGTTGGCTGGCCCAGCGGTTCGGCGGACAGTCGCCGCAGGAGCTGGCTCCCGAAGCGGTGCAGCAGCTGCTCATGGAGTTGCAGCGGTACTCGCAGGTGGCGAACACCGAGGCCCGCGCGGCGGTCGAGGCGCTGTACCGGATCGACGCGGCCTACGCGGCGGCCGTCGAGTTCAACGAATGCGATGTCCTGCTCGACGGTGTCGAAGGCCGGATCGACGCTCTGTTGGCCGAGCGGGCGCCCGCGACGCTGCCGCCCCGCCCACTGCACCCGCCGCCCGTCGTCGAGCAGCCGGTCGGTGTGGTCAAGCGAGCGTTGGCCAAGGTCCATGGCCTGCTCGACGGGACTCCGGCCGGTGGTGACGCGGTCACCGGCCATCAGCGACCGGATAGCGCACTGCGTGACCAGGGCGCGCTGGTTACCGGTCCCCGGCCAGCCGTCACGGCGCTGGTGGCAATGCGCCGCCACGCCCACATGGCGGGGGAACGGTTGTATGACACGCTGGTCGCCGAGCACCACCATGAAGTGTCGGTGCGCCGGGGATCGGTCACTAGGCGGACCATCACCCGCGAACTCCGTACGGCGCGGGCGACGTTGGCGAGCTTCCTCACCGATGCCACCGCGGACGAGCTTGCCAGTGACCTGCGGGCCCGGCTGGTATTGGCGCGGCTGCGCCGCCGGGTGAACCTGTCCGACGAGGTGGCCGACGCGGCCGATACGTTCGAGGAATGGCATGATCGCGCCCAGCGATTCGCCGCGTACGACGCCCATGCCGACGCCACGGCCTTGGTGGATCGGGTCGACGCGCTGGCGCACTACACCCGGGCGCGGGTGCGGCACGGTCTCGCCAACCAGGCGGAACTGGACCAGGTGCACGCCGAGGTGGCGCGGCTGAACCGAATGGCCGCCGCGGTACTCGATGTCGAGCACGAGAGCGAACGGCCCGCAGAGGTGCGCGGGATGACCATCGAGAGCGTCATGAGCGCCTACGGTTGGGATCCCGACGACGAATTGCCGCAACCGGATACCGAACTCCACATTCGGGAGGTCTTCGCCGATGCCCGGGAGAAACTCACCGCGGCGCTCGGCACCGATCCGGCATACCTCGACCCGATGGAACTTGCCCGGCGGACCGGGAACGTCGAGGTACGGCCGGAACACGCGGGTGGGGTGGAGCTGACCCTCGCCACGCTGGGAGTGGCCTTCGAGGAGACCCGCCAGCTCAAAGCCGCGATCGACCGGATCCACGCCCGCGAGACCACCCTCGCCGCGCGCCGCAAAGCGTTCGCCGAGGCGGTGCGGGCCGCCACCGCGACACTGCCGGAGCAGTACCCGACCGGCACCGATATCGTGTTGGGCGAGTGGCTGGTTCGGCTGCGCAATGACGCGTTGCGGCATCGCGAAGCCCGGCGCGATGTCATGGCGCGGGTCGGTGTCGCCGCGGAAGCGGTGACCGACGCCACCATCCAGGACCTGCTGGTCCGACGCGTGCAGCTGGCAGAGGCCTTCTCCGACCTGCTGTATCGACAACGGTCGATCCCGAAGCCGGAGCAATCGCTGTCGCCGGACGAGGTGACGCTCTTGGTCGAGCATCTGCGGCAAGAGCACGTACCGGACCAGGAACTGCTGGCGGACGCGTTGGCGCTGCACGACCTCGATATCGCCAATGCCGAGCTGATCTCGCTGGTCCGCGCCAACGCACACATCATCGCCGTCGATCTGCTGGAAAATGGTCTGCGCGAGACATATGCGCAGATCCGGACATTGCCCGCCGACTCGCGTGCAGCGAGTCGCTGGGCCGTACGCATGGGCCTGCTCCATGTCCAGCGCGACGAAATCGTCACGGCGGTCAAGGAGTTGCAGGCCGCCGTGGCAGCGTTCAACGCGACCGGGACCGAGTTGGCAGATCTCGCCGACGAGGCCGAGATGTCTTTGGGCGGGCTGGGTGACGGCCAGGAGCTGGTCGCCGAGCTGGAGCGGCGGACTGCTCGGGAACGGTCGGAGCAGCTGCTAGTGCTCGGCGCGATGACCACGGTGGCGAGGACCCGGGTCACGCGGCACGCGGAGGTCGGCCGGCTCATCGAGGACCTGGACGAGCGGCTTGCAGCGCTGCCCGGCCTGTTCGCCGAAGTGGCTACCGATCCCGATACCGCCACCACCGAGCAGGCAGCAACGGACAACGGCGCCGTGATCGCGCCGAATACATTTGTCGGAGTCGGACAGTGCGCTCCGCCGGTGGCAGTGATGACCCGACGTTATGTCGGGGCGGACACCGGGTCGTTGCTGTCCGTGCTGCCGCAGGTGGTGCTCGAGGATGCTGCCGCTAAGGAAAATGTGACCGAGGATGTGTTCCTCTCCGCGGCGATGGTGGGCGATTGGGCGCTGTGGTTTACGAAGCGCGGCGCGGACTCGACGCAGGCGGGCGGGCCGCTTGCCGAGGCGGTCGAGGAGGTGCTGCACAACGGTGGTGTGCGGGCGCTGGTTGTCGGTTTCGGTGACAAGGGTGGGCATGTCGTCGGGCTGGAACGCCTGGGCCGCAAAGGCAATTACACGGTGGTGCTGCGACACGTCGACGACGACGGCTGGTGGCGGGAGTTCAAGGGCGCGGACCTGATCGACGAGGTCGAGCGCCTGGACCGGGATGCGACCGAGGTGATCGTCGCGGGTGTCGACGGCAACGGGGACAAGTTGGCGCCGGTGCTCGAGGACGACCGGGCGAAGGCGATCCGTAACGCCAAGGCGCTACAAGGCAAGCTCCGCGGCACGGACGAGCCCGCGCAACCCGACGAACCCTCGAAATCCTTCTGGAAATGGCTCCGCCCAAGGCGCAATAAGTCCACGAACCCGGATATCGCCAGGAGGGGCCAAGCCAGTATCTTGGCCGCCGTCGCTGACGGCTCCGTGGCGTCCTTTGCGCCGCTGATGTTGGTCCACATGGGTGTTCCGTTGGGAGAAATCGCCCTGGCGACATCTGCAGCCCAGGTGGGCGCGCTGGTAGCCGGATTGGCGGCCGGACCGATTACAGACAGGGGCAATAATCTTACGACGCTGAAACTGGCGTCGGGAGCCCAGGTCGCGGCTATGTACACCGCAGGCGCCTTTTTCCTGTTCGAGCTGCCCGGAGCCACAATGGTCCTCATCTCAGCGACTGTCGTCGCTGAGATGACCAAAGCCATTATCGATAACACCGGTCCCGCCTACAGTAAGAAATTGGCGGCTGGAATAGCGGAAGACATCAAAGCCGCCAACCGATACACGGTACTGCAGGGCGCGCTCGCCAGCGCAGTCGGCAAATCGGCGGGCCCCGCTCTCGGGCCGTTCTCGCTCGGCGTGAGTGGTACATCCCACCTTGTGAATCTAGCGGTGCTGCGCGGGCTTCCCTCGATGCCGCCGGATAAGGCGGGCCAGCCCGCTCTGCTCGATGGGCCCCGCTATATGTTCAATGACCGGTTCATGAAGTATTACCTGTTGCTGAGCCCCTTGACGAACGCTGGATCGGCGGTAGGGCTCTTACTTCTGGCCGACGTAATCGGCAACGGGGATTATTCGATACCCACCGCGGGGCTTCTCGCGTCAGGGATCGCCACCGGGATGGTGGCGACAAAGTTCCTGGTGCCGAGGAAGTGGGTTGAAAGCGCCAAACTGTCATGGACATTCCCGGCCTCGGTAGCAACGTCGGCGGGCCTTCTGCTCGCGTATGCGAACACAACGAACGAGTATGTCCTTTTGGGATCCATGGCTGCCGTCGGTTCGTCCAACTATGTCAACAACATTGCATACCAGGGGCATCTGAGCCGCGTAATTCCGGAAAATGCCCTCGGTGGTGCGCAATCGGCGCTCACCATATTCCAATCTGCCGGCAGAATATCCGCCGGCGTGGCCGCCTTCGCTGTGCTGCCGGTGCTGGGTACTTATGGGATCGGGATGGCAACCGCCGGAATGTTCGGTTTGCTGACCGCCGGAGCGGCTGCGCTCGGGGTTTCCATCCGTAAGCAGGAAAAGGGACTGCCACCGGCAGCCGGTGCATCGACAAGGCACCCCGACGCCGGCACGCCCGACCCCGTCGTTGTCAGGAACGGCGCCAACAAACTCGCCCATATACGAGCACGAGGCGACATCTCATTCGAATCCGACTACATCGAGACCCTTCTGCGCGCTCACCTCCGACCCATCTCGACCAACGGGAAAGGCCCTATCGCCGTTGCCGTCGAAACCGTCGGCGACCCAGAAAACTTCATCGACCTCATCATGCTGGTCGTCCAGAAGGACGGCGCCGAATTCGGCCTCATCATCGAGAACCCCGACAACCCCCGCGTACGCACCCTCGACGGAGCGGAATACGGCGAAAATGACGAAGGCGTCAGCGCGGCCTGGGTCGCCTACTTCGCCATCAGGGAGAAGGGCCCACTCATCCCGCGCGTCCAAGGAGGGCGCGCTCGCGCACACACCCAAACCCAGGGCCGAGCCGAGCCGAGCGCGGGACCGGCCGCACCCGTAATCCGAGGCGAGTCGAGCGCGGGACCGGCCGGCAGGTTCTTGCGTCGGATCTGGCGTAAGAAAGCCCTCGACCCGGTCGGTGAAGGTGACGTCGGACATAGCCTGCCGGATTCGGAACGGCCGCTGACGAATCAGAGCGCGCCCGTGCCACCCGCTGTCGTCGAACGCAACCCGGTCGAAGACTCCTACCAGAAATGGCTGACTCGCTTCGACCGCGAGATTCGCGCTGAACTCGACCGCCACCACAACAGCGAGGACGAGCGCGCCGCTGCCGAAGGCATGGCCGCCTATGTGCGCTATGTCCGGCCGAATGATCCAGTGGGCGTAGGGTTCTGTGCCCCGCCGGTGGCGTGGATGATGGCGGCGCACGACCCCGCGAGGGCAGGAGAGTCGCTGGATGAAGCGGCCTGGCTGGACGTGAATCACCGTGCGCTGCGGGGTGAAGTGGATGAGCTGGCACTGGTCGAAGCCGCGCGGGCGGGGGAGTGGGCGCTGTGGTTCGAATCGGTGGCCGAGGCGGTCGCGAACCTGGAGCGGCGTGGTGGGTCACGGATGCTGGTGGTGGGGCGCGGCGAATCGGGTGGGCACGCGGTCGGGTTGGAGTGCGCCCGCGGTGCGGACGGTGAGTTCCTCCGGCATGCCGATGACGATGACCGGTTCGTGGTCGTGCTGCGGCATGTCGACGAGAACGGGGTGTGGCGGGAGTTCGCGGGCGCGGATCTGGCCGCGGGGGTGGCGGGGCTGGATGCCGGTGTGGTGGAGGTGGTCGCCGCTGGCCGCGATGCTCAGGGGCGGGTGTTGCGGGATCGTGTCGAAGACCGTGCGGAGGCGCTCGCCGGTATCCGCGACGTCGAGGGGCGCGTGCGGACCGTCGGTGCGGTTTTGGACGGCGCGATCCGCGGCGTATCGCCACAGGACGGACCGGCAGCGCGGCGACACCTGCGGTTGGTATCGGATCTCGCGGTGTCGTGGACGATCGATCGGCGATCCTGGTTGAAGTGGCTGCGGGTGTCCTCCTTGATCCGCCCGGGCGGCGCGGACCCGGCGAGCGCGCCGATAACCAAGATGCTGCACACCCAGGGTTGGCCGAAGCACTGGGTCGAGGATGCGGTGATCATCTGTGCCGCGTTCGCGGCCAGGGCATTCCGGTGGACACATGGTCCGTTGCAATTGCGGGCGACCATGGGCGGGTCGTCGGAGCATCCGACGTTTGTGCTGGAAGCCGTGGTGGATGAGCTGCCTGTTATCGCTCGACCGTCGGTGCAGTTCGCGCCGGAACAGACCCCTGCCTGGGAAGGGTGGTATCCGCGCGGCAACGGCTTCGTGGTGTGGGTGCGGGTCGGTACCGAACGTGACGAGAACTACGAACTGGTGCACGAGGCCGTCGCGGTGCACCAGGTCCTGGAGTTGTTCCAGCATATCGACGAAACCACCGCAGACTTGGTCGCTGCGACGGTCGGGATCGTGCTGGACGGCGCCGATGACGCGGGGCTGAAAACGGAATTCAGCGATGACCCGGATTTCCCGGTGCACACGCTGCGGGTGCAGCACGTTTCTGGCCTCGATCTGGTGACGCTGACGGTCTTCGATGATCTGACCCCTCGGGTTTACATGGATGTGCCACTGCGGCAGGGCGATTCGTGGCGAGCCGGGTTGGCTGTCCGGGCGCTGTCGGCGCTGATAGGTGATTGGCCCGCCCAAGAGCAGGACCGGGTGCTGGGCGCGCTGTTCCAGAAGATCTCCGGTCGGCTGGCCAACGGCAATGGCGCGCTCCATGCGCAGGTGAGTGGTGTGATGCCGACTCGCCAGTTGATCGTCGAGTTGGACAGCGATGCCGATCCGGTCGATGACCACAGTCCGCAGGACGAGACTGTCGCCGAACCGATGGTGTTCACCGAAAGGCTGGTCGGTCGCAGCGGCGTCGAAGCGCTGTTCCCGCATATCGACGAAGCCACCGCGGAGTTGGTCGTCGCGATGGTCGGCATCGTGCTGAACGGCGTCGACGATGCCGTGCTGGAGCCGGAATTCACCGATGACCGGAACTTCCCGGTGCAAACTCTGCGGGTGGCGCACGCTTCGGGCGTCGAGCTGTTGTCGGTGACCGTCGGCGATGATCTGATCCCCAGCGTCTTCCTGGAAGCGCCACTTCAGCAGGAGAATTCGGCACCGACAGGCTTGATCGTGCACGTGCTGTCGGAGCTGATGGGCGAATGGCCCACCGAAGAGCGCGACCGGGCGCTCGGCATGGTGTCCCAGCGTATTTCTGATTTGCTGGCCGTCGGCAATGGCATGATCCGGGCGCAGATGCGTGGTGTGGCGGGGGCCCGGCGGTTGATCGTCGAGTTGGCGGCCGAGGGCGGTGCGTCCGACGATCGCGGTCGGCTGCATCGGACTGTCGTCGAACCGATGGTGTTCGCCGAGAAGCTGGTCGGCCGCAGGCGCGTCGAACCGGCGGGCGCGGAACTCCGCGAAGAAGTCGCCGAGCTGCTGGACCCGACGCCAGTCGACGAGGCGCCGATCCACCAGGAGCAACTGCCGCCGCCGTCCGGTGAGCCGTCGCCGACTCGACGGACAGAGTCGTGGACGATCGATCGGCCGTGGTACGTCGGGGTGCTGCCTTTCCTCCGCCGTCGGGGTGATCTCGATCAGGTGAGCGCGTTGGTGGCCGAGAAGTTGGACCGCGACGGTTGGCCGGTGAGTCACATCGACCATGCGATCGCGACCTGTATTCCGTTCGTAACCAAGGTATTGCGGCTGACCAACGGTCCGCTGAAATTGCGGGCGACAACCGACGGGCCGCCGGACAGTGCGATGTTCGTACTGGAAGCCGAGGTCGACAAGCCGCCGGTCGTGGCTCGGCCCATGGTGCGGAGCATGCCGGAAAGGACCCCCGCCTGGGAAGGCTGGGAACCGCGCGGCAGCCGCTATGTGATGTGGGTGCGGGTCGGCACGAAACGTGACGACGAGAACCACGAACCGGTGCATGAGGCCGTCGCGGTGCACGAGGTCGTGGAACTGTTCCCGCATATCGACGACGCCACCGCGAACGTGGTCGCCGCGACGGTCGGGGTCGTGCTGGACGACGCCGAGGATGCCTGGCTGGAACCGGAATTCATCGATGACCAGGATTTCCCGGTGCAAACGCTGCGGGTGGCGCACGTTTCTGAGATCGACCTGTTGTCGGTGACCATCGATGATGAGCTGATCCCCCGGGTTCGCATGGAAGCGCCACTGCGGCAAGAAGATCCGTGGCGAGTCGGCTTGGCGATGCGGGCGCTGTCGGAAATGATGGGTGATTGGCCCGCCGAAGAGCACGACCGGGTGCTCTCGGAGTTGTTCCGGAAGATTTCCGATCGCCTGACCGACGGAAATGGCGTGCTCCGTGCGCAGGTGAGTGGTGTGGTCGGGACCCGGCGGTTGATCGTCGACTTGGCCACCGGATCCGATCCGGTCTACAACCGCGGTCCGCTTGATTCGACTTTCGTCGAACCGATGGTGTTCACCGAAAGGCCGCTCGGCCGTGGTGGTATCGAACCGGCGGGTGAGCAACTCCGCAATGAAGTCGCGGGGTTGCTGGGCCCCACGGCGCTGGAAACCGTCCTCCGGACGGATATCGACCCGGTCGCTGCCGAAGGTTATGCCCGGTATCGCGAGCTGTACCGCGGGCCCGACGGCACGTATACGCCGCTGGAAAAGCATATCGACGGTCTGCCGGTGACCGACGAGACTCCCACGCACAAGCGCTTCGATATCAACAGCCGTAGGACCTTCTGGGACCTGCCGCCGTACTGGAAGGCGCAGTGCCGGGCCAGCGCGAGAACCGCGTTGCAGGCCGCCGCGCACGCCCACGACCACGGGGTCGACCTGGGCAACTTCCTGGCGGTCGAGTACGTCGCCGCCATGGTGCACGAGGCCTGGCTGCTGCCCGTGCGGGGCGGACAGGTGCTGCCGGAACAGCGCGGCAACTATGACGATCCGCTGGGCGACGGCCTCGACAAGCTCAATCAGGAAAAGAACAAGATCTGGGCTCGTCCCGCCATCGCGGCCGTGTACTCCCATATCCGCGCCCAGGAACGCGCTCAGGCCGATGCCGGCGCGGCAGAAGCGGATCACGACGTCGACCCGACCGCGATGACCCGCGAGGACTGGGGACGACGCAAGGGCGGACTGCGCCAGGAGATCGGCGATCTGATGCGCTGGCACGGTTGGCGCGATCCGCGTCAGCAGCGGTATGCGGCGCGACTGATCAAAGCCCTGGTCAACAAGGCTTTCCGGCTCGGCGACGTCCGGGTGCAGTTGACCGCCCAGGTGGACGGCGATATCGACGCGCAGTGCTTGCAGATCGACGTCGTCGCCACCAGCCCGGATCCTGATGTGGCACTGGAGTTGCAGCGCAACCTCGACAAGGGGATTGCGCAGCTGGAAGTGCTGACCGGCAACTGGGGCGTGGAGCCCTTGAACGATGGCAAGACGGTCCGGCTGGAATTCTTCCAGCGCGGCGGCGTCCGGCGGCCGGAGCTGACCCTCGGCCTGATCGAGCCTGCCGATCCCGAGGCCCGTGCGGCCGACAACCAGGTCGGAACGAGCTGGTTGAACGCGCGTCTGGCCGCAATGGGGTTGCCTGCCACGATGATCTACGAAACGGTAGTCGTCGGCTCGGAGAACATCGGAAATGGGCTCAAATACACCGAGGGCCCGGTGACCGTCACGGTGGACCTGCACGACAAAGCCCTGGGCTCGCGCTGGGTGTTGGTCAGGATCAAGGACACCAGTCGCAAAGCCCCCTTGGAGCCGCGGCCGCCATGCCCACCCGGCGTCGACCCGGTGGAGTGGGAGCTGAACTGGCCCGACGGCAGGCGCGGCAGACGGGTCACCGACGGGTACACCAACGGGCGCTGGGGTTGGTACCACGTGCCCGAAGGCAAAGTGATCTGGTACGTCATGGCCGAAACCGCCGAGGCGGGTCCGGCGCTGGACCCGGTGCCCAGCGAGGGCAGCGGTGAACGGCGGCCGCCGTGGCTGTCCGCGGGTGTGCCCGCCATGCCGACGGATTTGGGTGCGGCACTGGACTACCCGGCACGGGTGCGGGATCTGGCCGTGGCCGATCCGTTCGGTGTGTTCCGACGCGGCCGCGTCCGCGTCGACGGTGCGGTGTGGGCGAACGCCCTACCGGGCCATGAGCCGGGCAGCGGCGAACGCGGCAGTGGTCGGAAGCCGGGTCCGGATCATGTGGCCGATCTCGCGGATGCCGCCGAAGGGGTCGCGCCGCCCGTACCAGCGCCCGCCGTCGGCGGTGGCAATGGGGACGGCAGATCGGAGTCGCCGGATCAAGCGCAGCCGGCGCAGCTGCGCGCCGAGATCGCGGCGCTGATCGCGGAGCGAATCGAGCTGCGCCACAGAGTTGTCGAGTTGCTGCGCGGACAGCGGTTCGATGTCGACGTGGCGACGCCGCTGAAGACGTTGCGCGAGCATGCCGAGCAGGTGTCCGACGACTCGGTGCGCGACGACATCCGCACTTGCCTCGCCCGGCACGATGGACTCTTCGCGAATGAGAAGGTCTTGCGGGACCGGGCGGCGGGAATCCCGGATCAGGCCGTGGCAGGCGCGAATACACCTGCGCCACCGGTCGAACCCGAAGCGACCGGTGCGATCGTGGAGCACGGCGAACTCGCCGGCAGACCGGTCGTCACCATCGCCCTCGATGACACCCGGTTCGTCAGCAACCGGCGCGAGATCTCCCCAACGGACGGCGACAGCGCCTACCACCGACCCATCGACCAGGCTGATGTGCTCGCGGAAGTGGGCGACCCCCGGAACCAGTGCTGGGCGATTGCCCTGGGCATGCTCGGTTTCCCGGCGCGCAACAACGGACTCGGCGGCACCCCGGTGTGGCAAGCCGTGCAGGAGCACGGGTGGACCGCACAGCAGTTCGAGGTCGACCCGGAGCAGCCGCACCAGCAGGTCGAAGCGGATTTCCTGGCCTGGGTGAACGGCTTGGCTCCGACCGCGCGCAATGGTGCGGCGTTGCTGGTCATCGACGGCCTGCACCAGGCCCGCGGCCGCGTCAACGCCCACGTCCGGTTGTGGAAATTCATCTGCGACAGCGAGGGCCGCAACGGGACGATCCTGGAAGAAGATGTGGGCAACGGCCGCATCGGCGCGCCGAGGGAAGTCGAGTCGGCGCGGACCCTGCGGCGCATCTGGACCGTCGCCTTCACCGCCGGACCGAACCGTGTCAACGACGCGACCACCGTCCTGCCCGGCGGTGAAATCGCGGAGGTACCGACGGATGTGGTCGCCGGCACCACTCCGGCAGCGCCCCCGCAGGCCTCGAGTGGCATGGGCGCCGTCCGGCTGGCTGCTGATATCCGCACGCCGAAGTTGCCGTTGGACAGGGCCTTCGAGCGAAATATGGAGACCGACCGGCAGCCGACGTCCGCTGGCGCGGAGCCGGTGAGCGCGATGGTGTACGCGGACGAGACGGTCGACGAAGCGATGTCGGAATGGTCAGCGGATCGGCGTGCTGCGGCGCGTGAGATCACCGCATTGCTGGCCCGCTTCGTGCATGGCGAGATGGTCGGTGATCCGGTTGGGGCGATCTGTGCCCTGCCACTGCCGACCGGGGGCATCCGGATCGAGATATGTGGTCATGCGAACGACGTGGCTGCCGTCGAATTTCGCGTGCCGGAGGGCGCTGATCCCGAGGGCGCCGAACTCGACGCGGCTGTGGTGCTGTCCGCGACGGGCGCGATGCCGGAGTGCCGGTCCGCGCTGCTGCAGTGGTTGGTGCAGGAGTTGGCAGGTCATCAGCGCGCGGACGAGGCGGCGGCGTACGTGCTGGCGACGGCTTTCGAGACGGCGTCGACGGTCGGTGTGCGCGACGAATTGTGCACGTCGCCGGTGCGATTGGTGATGGAGTCGTATCGGCGGGGCACCGGGGTGACCGGATTCCGGGCCGCGGTGGCAGATCCTCGCCTGGGAACGGCAGTCACGGTCGAGCTGTCGGCGCAAGTGTCGGACGGTTCTGCTGTGGCGGGAACGTCGGTGTGGCAGGTGGCGGTGCCGGTCGAGCAGGGTGCGGATCTGAGGGTCGTTCAGACGGCGGTGGAGGCCGGATGGCGGGCCCGCGTGGGCTTGGAGCGAGGATTCCGGCAGGATGACCCGGAATTCAGAGCAGGCACCTGCGCGGTCGAGGCCCGCGACTTCCTGGATGACGTATTCGCTGTAGATGGTGGTCCACGTGCGATCCGAACCGGCACGGTGCTGTTCGTCTATGACAGCGCGCAGGCCATCTTCCGGGCGACCGCGGTCGACGACAGCGGTGTACCGATCCACGAGCGCACGTTCGCCGCCACGGAGCAGCCACCGGTCGAGGATGTTCGTCCTGCGAGGTCTGTGGAGGTCGGGTCACCGACGGTGGTGGAACGTTTCGATGCGGGCGAGGACCCCTGGGAGGTCGAAAACCGACTCCGGGAGGTATTCGGATCCGTTGTCGCGGTCTGGGCGGACGACAAGTGGAAGGACAACTGGAAGAAGGGTTTCGCTGGCGTCTGGATGGGTCTGCTTGCAGGCAACATGGTCGGTTTCCTGGGCGCAGGCCGCCCGGTGGAAATGACGCTCCGGTCAGCCGACGGGAGCTGCCGAGGCCGGGTGTCGGGCGGTCCCCGAGGGTCGGGTTTCTTCTTGTTCAGCCCCGATACCAGCACGGTGGTGGTGCCGGTCGACCGAAAGAATCTCGGGACGCCAGTCAACGATTTCACCATCGGCCGTCAGCCATTCGATGATTCGCCGCAGGGGATAGCAGACGGCGTGCTGGCCGCGTACCTGCGTCATGCGCAGTCCGCAGCACCGGCGCGGTTGACGGTGTCCACCAGCGACGAATCCCGGGACGATTTCCGGGCGGTGCTGAGCGATGGCGAGAATTCGGAGCTTGTCGTGGACGCGCACTCCTTCGGTCAGCCGTTAGCAGGGGTGTTGCGGGTGGAATTCCCCGTTCGCACGGATGCTCAGCGAGGAGCAGTCCAGCCGATTGCACGGGCCGTAGTCGAGGGAGTTACGCGCTACGTCGCCCGCAACAGAGACGACGGGTCTGCTGTCATGTCGGTGGCTCCGGGGTGGGAACCAGCACTGTCGACGGTGCTCACGGAGGCGTTCGACGGCATGCCATCCGGACGGGTGGTGTTGACCGCTTCCTGGTCGCGGAGGACAGGGCGCATTCCGACGCTGCGGATGGAGGTGCTCGACCCCGACACGGGTACGTCGATCGCGGTGCGAACGATCGTCCCGGAGTCGGTACGGGGCGACGCGGACGCCGTCGGAGTAGCCCTGCATGATGCCACGGCGGGCCGTACCGCCAGGATGCTGCGGACCGAGCGAGCTGCGGCGGCGCAAGAGCAAGCGCCGAAGGCTGCCTATCTCGCGGACTTCACCGCGCGAACCGGTATCGATGTCGTTGGGTGCGATGACGAGTCGATCTCGTTCAGGGCGGTACTGCGTTTCATTGGCAAGATCGATGAGGAGCTCTCCATTGTCAGGCGGTTCCGGCCGTCGCTCGACGTCATATTGCGGAGCATCAATGTCCAGTACCTGGGCCCAGAGGAGGCGGTTGCCGAAGCTACGGGTCCGGCGGTCATTGTCAATAGCTGGTACTTCACCCGTCGAGGGCTGGAGCGGTGGCGCCGTCGGCTAGAAGCGCAGGGCAGAGCAGTCCGCGCGGGAGGCCTCGACAACCTGCTCGAGGCCCTGGCCAAACATGAGGTCAATCACACCTTCACCTACGCCACCGATTCCGAACGCGCCTACGTCAACATCAACTTCTGGTTGAGGGAGGCGTACGAGCATTTCGTCGACCGTGGTCTGGTGACCTGCTCCATAGAGGATTGGGTGGGTCTGCTCAGCCCCTATAGCCGAGACAAGGGGGCGGAGAATACGCACCTTCTGGTCAACGAGGACGAAGCCAGGTCGGAGGCCCCGGTCCAGATCGAGTACGAGCACTTGGACGATCCGACTCATCCAGCGTTCGTAATAGACGCGGTGCGGTGGGGGATCTCCTATCAGGAGTTGGCGACCTGGGCGATCGGGATCCGCAACGGCACCGGGCCGGTTTCCGAGCCGGACCCGCACCGGGCACCATGGCAGTCACGTTTCTTCCCGCCGACAGCCGATAGGCCCACAGACGGTGGCAGACCTGCGCTGGTTGGAACGATCGACCGGCGCGAGTTGCCCGCGACTGCCGAGGAGCTGCGCAGTCCCACTGGAGAACTGAAGGGCGTCGACCGAGAGTTTCTGCGCTCGCTACGGAAGTCTCCCCAGGATTCGTCGGGTGGCGGTGGCGCGGGCGGACCATCGACCGGTCGTCCGGGACATGATCCCGACGCGCTCTGGGAGCCGGTGAATGAGCGTGTGGCATTGGGACTTGCGCCGCGCGGTAGTCGGGCGAGTCGGCGGTATGGGCCGGAAGTGGTGTTCGCGGCTACCCCTGGGATGTCACCGGAGGATGGGGCGCACGCGTTCGCGCCGCCTCGCGGGCGTCCTGATCCGTTGGCGCCGAACAAGTCCCGGTCCGATGTGCTGCGGCAGAACGGTCGCGAGGCCGTCGATCCGGAGCGTGCCGGCAACGTCGCGGCCGGGGGCAGCGAGGGCGGAGTCGGCGACAGCGAGGCGCACGGTGTTCGCCTCCAGGGTGAAATCGCGGGAGTACCCGCGGATGCGGTCGCGGTATTGAAGGAAACTCGCGACCTGGAGCAGCGGCGTGACGAGTTGGCGCGCGAACTGCGAGTGTCCGATCCGAGCCGGTTGGACGCGGACCAGCAACCGTGGACGGTCGACGGTGCACTCGCGAATCTCCAACAGGGGGTCGCCGACGATCGACAGCGGCTGCTCGATGACCTCGCGACCGAGTTGGGTGTCCAACCCGAGCAGATCGATCTGAAGCGCCTGACGCTGCCCCGCGAGCTTGCCGCGTTCTGGGTGCTGGACGACCGCCGCACGGATGTCCTGAACCGGGAAGAACGCCTGCCACTGCTGGCGGCGGTGGTGGAACGCCATCGCGAGTTGACCGCCGAGTTGACCGATGCCGACACCGCGGCCATGGTGCGGGCGGCCGATGACGCGGAGGCGCGGGCCTGCGGTCCGGTGGTCGAACGGATCATCCGGGACGCGGCACTGACCGGCAGCCCGGACGGTGAGCCCCGCGGCAACCAGATCGTCTGGTTCCCGGTGCAGCGGCGTCTGATCGTGGTCGCCTTCGACGGCGGGCATGAGCGCGCGCTGATGCGATTGGCGATGGAGCACGAAGGATTCGCGGGTGTGCGGGATGCCACGCCCAGACACGACGGGCAGAAATACCGAATCGAGCGCCGCACTGTGCCGCGCCCGGAGGAACAGCCCGCTATCGCGCAGCCCGAGGTGCTGGCCGGGACCCGGCTGGTCGACCAGTCGGAAATCGTTGCCGCCGTCGCCGAAATCCGCGATCTGGAACAGCGGCGAGATGATCTGGCCGCGCAGCTGGACCTCACGGACCCGGCTGGTCTGGCGCCCGGTGCGCCGGTGTTCGACCAGCTTTTCCACGAGGTGCGGCGTGACTGGCTGGGACTGGCCGACGAGCTGCGCGTCGATGCGGCGGACGTCTCGAATGCCATGCTGGATGTGTTCGGCGATCCGGACGAGATGGCCGCGGATGACCCGTTGCACCGATGGGCGCAACATTTCTCGGCGTGGAAGGCCCGGCGCGCGGAGATCGTCCGGCGCGACCACCTGATCGGCGAGCTGGTTGCGCGGGTCGACGAACTGCACCGCGCCGTCGCGGCACTCGACGACGAGGTGTCCAACCGCTACATCGCGGCGCGGTTCGCAGGTGGCACGCAGGTGGGTGCGCATGCCGTTGTGGTCGAGACGCCGGGCGCGGAGATTCCCGCGCTGTATGTGGTGGCGTTGGCGGGCAGGCACGAGCGCGCCATGATCGACTTGGCGCATCGGGATCCGGCGGAATTCGCCGATGTGCATCTGCCGCCGACTCCGCGGCGGCCGCAGCGGTACCGGATCATCCGGGTCGCGGTGGAGCTGGGTCCCGACGGTGCGGTGGCCGAGGCCAACTCGAACCCGGTCACTCCGGTCGGTGGCCACTACCAGCTGAGTTCGACCGAGATCACAGCGGCCTTCCTGAAACTGTATCTCCAGGCGCGCTCCGCCGGGCTGCTGCCGGAGCCGATCGGATTCCCGGAGTGGCTGTCGCGCGGCGGATTCGGTCCCGATCCCACCTTCGACGACCTGGCGCGGGCCGTTGCCGACGCCGATCCGGACGATGTGCTGGACATCTTCGGTGCGAAGGAGGCCGCGCGCAAAATAGTCGACAAGGAATTCACCCTCGCGGACCTGCACTATGACGTCGACTCCGCCGAAGACGCAGACGCGGCGACGGTCACACCTGTCGCGGTGCTTTCTCGGGTGGTCGAACTCGATGAATTCGAGTTCCAACTCCAGATGGTGAAGCTCGGGCCATCTCGCTACGCGATCGCGAAAACGCCTGGCATCGCCCGCGATCCGGGCGGTGTCGTGTCGGGCCGGTTCGGTGGCCGGGAAGCCGACAGCCCCCGCAAACTCGTCGACGACATCAAGGCGCTGCTGAGCGACGGCACCGCGGATCTGGGTATCGAAACAGACACGTCCGCACTGGAACTGGAAGCTGTCGACTTCAGCCGGGAGCTGCAAGAGAAGCTCGACCAGCGTGTCGCGGAGCTGCCCGGCTGGCGGACCTGGCGACTGGATCCCGCGACCCCGACCGGCGAGCTTCCGGCGAGTGCGCGCACGCGGATCGATGCTGCCGTGCGCGCGGTCGGGGAATTCCATGCCGACATCGCACGGTGGTGCGCCGAACTCGATGTCGACGCGACCGGGATGGACCAGGACCAGGTTCGGGATGTCGTGCAACAAAAGGTCCTCGAGATCTATCGGGACATCTCGAATCACTCTGACTGGCAAGAGATAAAACGTGTCGAAGCCCTGGCGAACCGTGTTGATTCGGATGAGGTGTGGCGAATCGGTGCGGCGGCCGAGAAGGAGCTGACCGCGCTGCTCGACGCGGCCGGACTCGTTGTTTCCCGCAATCAGCTGGCCGCCGAGCGCGCGGTCCCGCTCAACGAATGCGTCGGGTTCGACGCGCTGCGTGGGCAGCTGATCATCGCCGGGAAGCCCGCGGACTTGGTGCTGCTGGTCCGTCGGCAGCTCGGTCTGAGCCCCGAGGAACTTGCCGCACGGGGCATTACGATCCGCTATAAGCAGGCTTGGGTCGACCGGTACGGCGCACGGCAGATCGAGGAGCTGACTGGCAACCCTGAACATCCCGACCCCCAAGCCAATTCCGGGTGGGACCATTACCTCGGCTCGGAAACAGGCGGTCTGGTGAACCGGATCGTCGACAACCGCACATTCGCGCAGCGAATCCGCGACGGACTCGACTCCGGGGCCAAGCGCGACAATGACGTGAATACCACGATGCACCGGCGAACGGAGGTGACCTGTCAGGACGGAACCAAATACACCGAGTATTGGTTCGCCGACGGGGAACTGGTCGATGTCGCCGAGGCACAGTCGATACTCGCTGGTGCGGTCCAGGACCGGCCGGTGGAGTTCTATCGCAACTCGCCGAACAGCTACTGCCGACCGAACAGGGGCGATTCGGATCTCGAGGTCTCCGATGTCCTGCGGAACGCTTTGCTGGATTCCACCAGCGGTCATCTGCTGATCATGTATGACGCGCTGTTCGGGCAGCAGCCGGACCGGCACTTCTACTGGTATACCGATGGCAGTTGGCGGGCGCTCAGCGCCGACTATCACATGGGTGTCGAGCGTGCGGCGACTCCGGCCCCGCGTGCGCCCGGAATGCTGTTTTCCGCTGGGCGTATGCAGTCGTTGTATAGGGACGGCACGGACGTTTGGATCCACACCCGCCGTGTTCCGCTCGCGGAGGTCGATGCGGCCTGGCAGCGTGTGCTCGCGGTGGCGCCCGCGTTGCGCGAGCTCGGTCAGGAGTCCCTCTACATCGAAGCTTCGGCGCAAATACGCGAGATCGTGCGGACCGCCCCCGACGCGACCGCCGATTCGAAACTGGCTCCGAAACAATCCGTACCAGTGCTACCGGCCAGGCCCGACTTCGACCCATTCTTTCGTCGGCCCCTGAAACCGGCGGAAGTCGTTGCCGCCATGAAGCGGGTAGACAACCTGGCCCGTGAGCGCGACGATCTCGCCGATCTGCTGGGCATCGTGGACCCGGCGGCTCTGACCTCGGCGGACGCGCGCGGTGACGTCGAAGTCGCCCGACTGGTCGAACTGGTCGCCGAACACGATCGGTCCGTCGCGGAACTTGACGAGGACGTGTCCAACCTGGCCGTCGCAGATCTCAGTGCGCGGTTCTGGATCGGACACGAGGCCGCTACCCAGGTGACCGCACACGTCGCCTATACCCCGCAGCCGTACAACGCCGGGACACTGTCTGTCGCAGCGCTGCCGGGCAGGCACCGTGCCGCCCTGGACGACCTGTGTTACCTGCAGCCGGGGTTCGCGGATCTGCGGAAACCGACGATCCGGGCCAGCGAACAGTACGAGGTCAGTTTCTACGAGGCGGTCATCGGGCCGGACGGCACGGTGCGGGCGGAGCTGATTCGAGATTACGAGGACGCGCGCCTTTACGACGGTTTCCGTCACCCGGATCGAGATGCGATCCGGACAGTGTTGCTGACCGAGTATCTCCGCGCGCGCAGCCGGGGACGCCTGGACAAAGATCCTGAGCGGAAGTCGAAGGCAGCGAACGGGCTAGCGGACTGGTTCGATTCGGACTCCGCTTTCATGAAGCGCCATCAGCCACAGACGCGCGTTTCCGATAATGAACCCGACTTCGCTCGCCGACGAGCGATCTGGCTGGCCGATCGCGAGGAAGACGTCGCGCCGTTCAGCGTCCACGAGATCCTTCGCAAACTGGAAACCCGGGAGCTCACCGGCGCGGACGCCTGGCACGAGCTCGATCCGGATCAGCCGGTGGGCACCGAGAAGGAAACCATCCGGTTCGGCAAGGAATGGGCTTTCCCGGTGGATATCTGGATGGCCACCGACGACGAGGGCGACTACCGGATCGCGCAGCCCCCACAGGCGGGCAGCACCACCGGTCATGTGGTGTGGGACTGGTTCGGCGACAAGCGCGCGCGCAAGAAGAAGACGCTGGTGCGGCTCGTCACCAACGCGCTGAAAGACGGCAAGGTGGCGTTGATACCCCCGGTCGAATCCGGGCGGTCGGTCGACGGCGCCATCTCGCGACCGAATCTGGCGGCGCACCGACAGGGCGGCGGGGAAAAGCTCTGTGGGCTTTCCCTGCAGAAGTTCGTCAAGGCATGGGCGGGCCCGCAAGCAGGCGCGAAGATCCATCCGGCCGACGAGAACGATCCGAGTATCGCCCGGATCATCGCCACCCAGGGCATGGACAAGAACGATGCCCTGGAAGGCATCGTTGCCGGTTGGCGCGAGAAGAAAGTGGGCACCGGGGCGACGGCGCTGCGGTCGGTGCTCGCCCGCGCCCGGTTCCGCGGCGCGGCGACCGTGGTGGGCATGGACTGGGTGGGTCGAAGCGACTTCGGGCACCTGGCCGTGTTCGTGGAGGTGGACACCGAGGAATTCGCTGCGGAACTGAACAGCCAGCACCCGGAATGGGATGGGCACGAGTACATCCGGGTCGGCGAGACGGTGCTTTTCGACCCGATCCACGGGCTGCTGCGCCACGAGCAGATGGACCAGTGGGCGGAGCAGACGGGCGAGGTCGCCGGGGACGTGTGGATCGCGGCCATCAACCGCAACCGGCAAGCCGAGGTCCGGTTCGACGCCGATGTGCAGAAGCGTCGCGGTCCGGGGGCGCGACGGTTGGGCGCAGGGCCCTGGCGCGAGCAAGCCCCGGCAGGGGGCGGCACCGCTGGTCACGTGATCGCGGACCCGGTCGCCGCGGCCACCCAGCGTGCACTGGACCAGGAGCTTGCGCGTGACCCGGGTGGCGAGCAGCTCACCGGCCGGGTCGCCTGGCTGCCAGCGACGAACCGGCTGTTCGTGGTGGCACTGTACGGCGAGCATCTGGCAGCGCTCGATGAATTGATCACCGCCCATGAGGAGTTCGCGGATGCGCTGTGGCGGCGCGGATTGGCGATCCAGTATGTGCGGCCATCGCCATTGCGCACGGGCGTGGAGATGGTGCCCATCACCCGCGATCAGGCGGAGGGACCGTGCCGGCGCGCAACGTGGGAGGAAGCCTGCGGGGCGTTGGTCGAGGGGTATGTGCAGGCACGCAAGCAAGGCACGACCGATGCCCCCTTCGAGGACTGGCTGCTGCTGCTCGGCGACGACGCCTTCTACCAGAAGAAGGATTTGCCGACCCGGTTCCGCAAGGGCGCCTTCGATGCGCGGAAAGCGGAATACGATGCGCTTCGGCAGGATCCGACCGCGATCAACCATGTCAACGACGAGTCGATGTCCGATCTTCCGGATCGAGGCGACATTCACGTCGGTCGGCTCCGCAGCAACATCATGGGGATCGGCTACCGGATGGCGGAGGCGGACCCGATGGTGGTGCCGGGCCATCCTGCGGAGGTGATGCAGCGCCTCTACCTGCGTCAGATTCCGATGCCCGAAGTGACGCCGCCACAGTTCCGGCAGGACGACGAGCGGTTGCTCGACCTGCGTGCCCTCGGGTATCCCAAGCTCTCGGTCGGTCGCGGTTCCACTGGCTATGGGATGCGTATTTCCCGTCGGGGGAATGCATTGTCCGCGTTCCTCGCTCGGGAAATGACTTTCGAGGCCAGCTACTCCTTTGAGGTGTCCGACAGGATTCTCGCGGCGCTGCGGGGTGGTACCGACGACCTGCCCGCGCATCGTCGAGCAGTTGCGACGGCGCCACGAACCAAGCCCGCTCGGTCTGGCATCCAGGCGAATTTGCTCGCCCCGACCGACTCCTATGCGAAGAATGCGTGCAGTCGGGTCCTGGACCGGGTCGCGGGGGAATACAAACGTGAGGGATGGCACGGGCCCAGGAAGCTCAGTCATCACGTTGCGTGGTTCGACGGGAAAGGGTTACTGCTGGTCGTCGCCGCGGAAAAGGGCAAGCATCTGGAGGCGCTGGCCGAGCTGGCCATTACCAGCGACTACTACCTCGACGTGCTGTACCGGTCGGGATTGGACATCCAGTACCTGGAAGTGGCCCCACACCCCGATGGCCGGATGTATGAGCGAGAGATCACCCGGGACGAGGCGGAGGGAGCGTATCGTCGTCCGACCTGGGATGAGGCTGTCGCGGGGTTGCTGTCGCAGTATCTGACGCTGTGCTGGTCACTACAGCAGGACGGTAAGAAAGCACCCTCATGGCGGGCATGGCTGGGTCTGCTCGGCAAGGACGCGTTCTACACCAAAGCGGACGAGGCGCAGCGGAGGCAACACAGCGAAGCGGAGTACAACAAGAAGAAGGACAAGTACGAGGCGGTCCGCCGCGATCCATGGACGCTGAACCACGCGAACTACGCGTCCGAATCAGACTTGCCGTATTGGGACGAGGTCGTCGAGGGCCGGTTGCGCGGCGACATCCTCGATTTCGGCTACCGGATGGCCCGCGACAATCCCGAGCTGCAGCGACCGGATCATCCCGCCGGCCTGCTCTACAGCATGGCGATCCGCGAACGGCCGCTGCCGTCCTGGGCGGACTACTCGACCGTGCCGGACGGGTGGGAGGTTGCCGGCGACAAGCAGTACCCGGTCGCGATTCCCGGCCTGGGTGAGATCCCGCTGGCGTTGGACACCGACAACAAGCGGTGGTGGGTTCCGCGTGCTCGGGCCGGATGGCCGCGCCGCGCAGCGGTGTCCAACGTGCTGGCGCAGTGGTTCTCGGGCCGCAACGACTCGAACCCGAAGCGCCTGACACGCAAGATCGGCAAGTCGCTGCAGAAGCCGCGCAAGGATCTGGGCCACGGCGAATTCGGTGACATCGGTGCCGCGGCGGCGGTCGCGCGGCTGGTCGGCGTTCCGGTCGACCTCGGCCAAGCCCTGGTGCGACGGGACGTCGTCGACCAAGGCTACGACGATCTGACGGAGTGGGCGCGCAGCGAATGTCTCGTCCTCGAGTGTGGCATCGCACACCTGCGGAAGCTGCTCGAGCGAGCCGCCATCGATGTGGACGCGCACCGTGTCGGCGTGGCGTTCCCGATCGAGGAGATGATCCGCACCGGGCGGGAATTGAACGTCATCATGTGGCGGCTGACCCATGTCCTGTGCCAGGACACCGTCGGCCTGGACTTGGCGAAGGGGAACGATCGGCGGCTGCTGGAACTCGCACTGGAACTGCCCGCGGCTGCGAACGTCATCCTCGAGCTCCTCGGGGCGCTGTCGGCGCAGGTGCCTGGAGCGGACTTACCGGATTGGCCGGAACGTGAGCGGCAGATTCTCCCGAGGGATCTCAACCGGATTGCGCAGCCGGTGGCCGAGGTCTTGGCCCAGACGGACCCCGTCGAAGCGGCCCTGATATGGCAGGACCAGGCACGTCCGTGGGCGGAGATACTCAGCGCGTTCGGAAAGGACCGCACTTGGGCCCGGGATGCGGACGCGCAACTGCTCGCGTACCGGAAAGCGACCAGTGCCGAGCAGGACCCGCCGTTGGCAGCCGGCGTCGAGCCCATCGAAGGTCCGTCGGCCGGCGTCGTCGCGGCGGTGGGTGCGGCCAGTGCGAACGAGATCGGCGACCTGCGTGAGCAAGCGCGGGATTGTCTGACGCGGGCGGGTTTTGCCTTGGGGCAACTGGACATGTTCCGCGGCGGCGTTCCCGCGCCCGAGGATCCTCGATGGGCGGTGCTGGCGGATGCCCTCGCAAGACAGCCGATGACCGTGTGGACGCAGGTGGTCGAGGATCTGCTCGTGGCCGATTCCGCCGACACCGCACTGGTCATGGTGGAAGGTGCGGACTACCACCATGCGATCGTGCTGGTCCGGATCGACCTCCCCGAGGGCCCCGAGATCATCGTGTTCGACGGTCGACTACATGGGGCGCACGAGCTTGATGCCTGGGCAGAACTCGACCTCGAGAACGGTGCGCACCGGACGGCGCCGGTCCGTGCCGTGCTGTTCGACATGAACGACGAAGACAGTATGGGGCCGGATTTCGACCTGGCCGTGCCGCCGGATGGCCCGCCCCGGGCCAAGCCCATCGCGGGCCCGCTAGGCCCGCAAGACCCGGCCGACAGCGCCCAGGTGCCCGCCGCCGCAGGTGGCGGTGATGGGGTGCACGCGTACGCGCCGCCTCGCGGGCGTCCTGATCCGTTGGCGCCGACCAAGACCCAGTACGAAGTGTTGCGGCCGAACGGTCGCGAGACCGTCGATCCGGAACGTGCCAACAACGTCGAATTCACCTTCGCTTACCCGGATCGACAGGGGTTGTTCCGCGGCCTGGAGGGAACGCGGTACAGCACTGCGAGTTTGGGCGATTACATCCTGATGGATGCGGCGCCCAGGGACGGCCGCATCCACTTCCGCTTGCATTCGGACACCACCCATACCTATCTCAACCTCTCCTACGGTCCGTCGGAGCCGGGGCCCGCCGGATTCGCGTACGGGGGGATCATCGACGGCTGGCTGGTGTCGTTCCCACTGCACAGCGCGGGTTTCGGAACAACAGACAACTGCGCGAAGGCCGCCGCGCAGACCCGTTTCGAGCTGTCACGCAGCGGGGTGGACCTCGGGCTGGTCGACATGCCCGAGGAGCATCAAGGTCCGCTGTGGCGCGCCGATGGCTCGGAGTACGGGGTGGATCAGGTGATCTCCGGCACCGTTGATCCGAAGCGGATGTTCGCCGGGTACGGCGACGATTTCTGGGTGGACGTCGTCGACGCGACGCAGGTCGACGGCGGGATGGCGGTGACCTGTCGGATCAACCTGGTTCTCGGCGAGTCCGTTGACGTCGAGTGGCGGATGTGGCAGCGGGACGAAGCGAAGACGGCGGAATACCTGCAGGTCGATGTGGGGCCGAATCCGGCGCGGATTGCCCCGGCATTGCGCGCACTCGACCAGAAATTGACCGCCTGGCTGGCCGAATCGGGTTTTTCCTGGGCCGAATCCAAAGGGTTGCCCGCCGACGTTATCCAGCTCGCCGAGGCGGCGATTCGCCCCGCCGCGCAGCGGCAGCGGGAACTGCGGGCGCGAGTCCTGTTCATGGCGAACGAGCGGGCACGCATTCTCGACGCGGCCCGCGAGTCGCTCCACGAGCTGGGCGCCGATATCGACCCGGAGGATGGCGCTGAGGAGCTGAGACAGGCCGCGTGGGCGATTTTCGGCGACCACCGCGACAATCCCGAACTCGCTGCTCGAGCGCAGCCGGTCCTGCGAAGAATCCATTTGCACAACAAACTGCTCGACCGCGAGGGCGAATTGTGGCTCGAGCTGGCCGAACTGCGCCAACAGGTGGAGGCCGCCGAACAGAACGCCGTAGGTTCGCACGCCGACGTCGACGCGGCGGGGGATGCCCCGGCGGACGAGATCGGTCGCGGCGAAGTCACTGTCGGCCTACCAGGACTTACCCAGCAGGAGCGGACGGCGGGCGCCCTGGCTGCGGCCAACTGGTTGCGCGAGCGCCTGGACGAGTCCAATTGGGGCAATAACGAACAACGCTCGCGGGCCTGGATGGCCGTCATGGATCTGGTGTCGGCGGTGTTGCGGGATACCACCGGTGAGGTTCGCGTGGCGGCGGTGATGCCCGATCCGCAGGATCCGCTGCGGGTGGAGGTGTTCGACGAAGGTGCCGACACCGATTCGATCCAACTCGCCGTGGACGGATTTGGTGTCGAGCTGCTCGCCGACGGCGCGGGCAGGGTGAGCTGGTTCGAAGTAGCGGGGTCGGACGGAACGGCCGACCAGTCGTCCTCGGAGCAGGATGACGAGGGCTGGCGGCGTGATCCACTCTGGATCGATTTCAGCGGGACGATCGAATTCGGACTCCCCGAGCCCACCTCCAACGGAACCCACCGGCTCACCATCACCGCGAACACACTTGACTCGGAGGTCAAAGACTTTCTAGGGGCGGCGTACTGCCATTGGCTGGCTGCCGCTTTGCAGAATATGACCGGTTGGGACATCGTCCACATCGAGTCGAGGCGGGACGACGGGATGTGGGAGCCCGTGCACAGTGCCGTGCGTACTCCGGAAGGGGACCTGCTCGACATCAACGGCCGCCGTAGCCTGCGTGAGGTCGAGGAACATTATGGCGGCGCCGAGTCGGTCCGCCATCGGATCGTGGCCGTAGAGCTGATGCCCGGTGACGTACTCGACGACATACCGGAGCTGCGCGGCGACCGGTTCTGGTGGGCTGCCACAAAGCCCGTTCAGTTCGTCGTGGTGGTCAGTCACTTCGCACGCTATTTGTTGCGCCATAACGGGTACGCCGACCTTGCCGCCGCGGCTGCCAACGAGCAGATGCCGCCTCCGGCGCAGTCGGGACCGACCGATGCGGGCAGCGGGCCGGACGTGACCGAGCGCCAGGCGCTGTCGGAAGGAGCGCCGACCGGTGCGGGCGACGAGTCACCGCGGGCACATTCCGACGAGGCCGCGCCGCTGCCGGACTCCGTGGACCATAGGCCGGTCGGTACTGCCGCCGACCCGGCGTGGCTGGTCGAGCAGGATCTGGGCGTGGCAGCCGGAGTCAGCGACGGCGGGCTGGTCAAGTCGCGCAACGAGGACCGGGTCGGGGTCGCGGTGGTGCGGCGGCGCGGGAAGAATATCGTGATCCTGGTCGCTGCGGACGGGGTGTCCTCGTCGACCAATGGCCAGGAGGCCGCCGAGATCGGTCGCGATGCGGTGCTGGCACATGTGCGGGACGTCGCTCGGCGCGGTATCCGGTTCAAAGCCGACCGCGCTGTGCTGGACGGTATCGGTCTGGCGCAGCAGCGGATCGACGAGCACGCCGCCCAGAACTATGCGGACCAGCAGTATCCGCCGCAATGCGCTATCGCTGTCGCGGTGCTGGAGGACGGCTGGCTCACTACGGGTGGGGTCGGCGACTGCGAGGTCCACTGGGTTCCCCTCCAGGGTGCCGGGGCGCATCGACTCACCGAACCGCACACCGCGATCGCCTTGTACACCAAGCAGCACCTGGCCGAGGGCAAGTCGCAGGCCGACGCCGAACGCCTCGCGGAGGCGCAGGCCCGCGAATTGCTCCAGATGCACGCGATCACCCACCGCCTCGGCAAGGACTGGGGTCCGCCACCTGGCGCGGCACACGTCACCCGACGGCGGGTCAACGAACCGGGCATGGTGTTGGTCTGCACCGACGGTGTCCCCAACACCGTGTCCGCGGCGGCGATCACCGCGGCCGTGCGCCGGAACCCAGACGACCCGATAGCGGTGGCGCGAGACCTGGTCAGCCAGGCGAAGGCAAACGCCGAAACCGATAACATCACCGCTGCCCTCGGCATATACCGCACGAAGCAACTGCCCGGCGATGAATCGGATCGTCCCGTACCGGGATCCGGCGACAACACGATTACGCATTTCAATCACATACCGCCGCGCGTACTCGAGAAATTGTTCTACCAACTCCCGCAACCGTTCGGGCCGGACAGCGATCGGTGGACACTCGCCAACGCCGCCAGTACCACGCTCTACGGCCCTTCCACGCAATCCAATATCGCCGAGAAAATCGAAAAATGGGGCCGGAGCGGTGTGCCCGCACTGGTGTATGACCTGGAAGACGGTATCCCCGCCGATAAAGTTCGCCAGGGCATGGAGAACCTTGTCGAACAGTTCGGTATCTACGCGCGATCAGGTCGTGGTCCCCGCCCGCTGTTGTTCGTCCGAGTGCGCACACCGGAGCACATCACCGAATTGGTCGAGCGCCTCGGCGACGCCGCAGGCGTGCTGACCGGTTATATCTTGCCGAAGTTCACCAACGCGGACCCTATGTCTCGCCGGTTCCTCGACACGATCGAACGCTTGAACGCCGAACACGGTCTGCACCAATACGCCGTGCCGATTATCGAAACCTCCGATTTCGCGGACCCCGTGTCTCGGGTGCAGGCCAACCACGAGACCAAGGCGCTCATGAACGAATACCCCGGTCTGGTGCTGTGGTTGGAGGTTGGGTCGGCGGACCTTTCGGCATTCTTCGGTATCAACCGATCGAAAGAGCGTCACATCTATGAACTTCCGCCGGGTCGCGCGATCGAGGACATGGCGACCATTCTCGGCAACGTGGTGCGCCGAGAAGTGGATGGAAAACAACACTTCGAGCGCGAATATCTCCTGAGTGGCCCCGGCTGGGAATTCTTCGACAAGGCCCCCGCACCCCGTTTCTGGGATACCGATCGGCGCTACGGGGCGGCCGTGGCGCGGCTACACGAAGGACTCATTCGAGAACACAAGATCAGTATCGATATGGGAATGCACACCACCGGTGCGATCCACCCTGATCAGGTGCGAGTAGCGCTAGCCATGGCAGCCGTGCCGTATGCTCACTACGAATCCGCACTGGCACGCCTCGGCCGCGAGGAAGAAGGCGGCGGCGGTGTCCACGGGGCGGCCGCGGAGGGCGGCGGCAGCCGGATAATGGGCCCACCCATGGGGGCTTGGGCTTCGCTGATCATGGCTCGGGCGAAAGTATTCGGTGTCCTGAAGCCCGGAGTCGAGTTCCACGAATTGCTCGGCGCCAGCTTCCTGGCCGAACGCAGGCGACGCGAAACGGCCGCACAGCTGCCGGCCCCGTGGGCCCGGCTGACCCGCCGGGCGCAGGCCGCACCTCCGGCACAGACGGCCGAGGGCACGGCCGGCTATGGGGCGCCGGACTCACCCCGCCCCGACGACGGCAACTACCAGTGCGGTCCCGAAGTAGTGAATGCGGTTGCGGTGCGGGCGCGGGAAGCGGGGAAGCGCACGGACATTCGCCCGCTGCCCAGGGCAGATTCGGACGGGACCCCGATCAGTGCGATAGAGGGTGCGCTGGCCGCCCCTGATGCCGTGCCGGTGCTGGCGCAGTGGGTGACGGGCGAGGCCGATCTGAAAGCCCGGATGCGGCGAGGCGACGCGTGGACAGCGGTGCTGTTCGACGTGACGGTTCCCGCCGCGCGGGCTGACGATGGAGATCTCGGCCATGCCCACGTGCTGTACCGCACCACAGCGGGCGACTTCGAATTCGATGACACGGCTCGGGCTGGTTTCCCGGACGGCGACTTCCTGGCGCTCTTCCTGGACGAGAACTTCTATCCGATCGCAGCGGGGATACCGGACGCGAACGGCGAGGTGCGTTGGCGCGCGCCAGCAGAGGACCCTGCTGTCGGCCACGAGCCGACACCCGCGGATGACGACGAAGCCGAGGAACAGCGCCAGGACACCCGACCGCCGACTAAACCCTCGGCACCGAGGCCGGATGCCCGTCCCGCGGAGTCTGCGCGGTCGATACGGGATGAGACGCCCCGACTTCGGGAGCCGGACGCACCGAGCCAGCCGCGGCTGAGCCTCGATTTCCGCACGCGGCAGGTGTTTTCGGACGAAAAGCCGCCCTATCTGCGCCTCGCGCCGCTGGTGTCTGTGGCCGGGATCCATCGGCCATGGGAGGTGGCGGCGGGGTTGCGGCGACTGCGTCGGCGCAGCAAGACCGTGTACGAGTGTGTGGTCGGGATTGCTCTGCGTGAGGCGATGCTGCCGCCCGCGGTAGTGGCCGCCGAGCTGGGGCTGCCCGTGCACGAGGTCCTGAACCATGCGAATGAGGGCATGCTGGGACTGGTTGGGTTCCTGTCGGAGGAGAACCCGCCGGAGAACAAAACAATGGTCATGCTGGCCGACGCGCGGGAGCACTATCCCGCCGCGCTTACCGCGGGTATCGGCGCGCTGGCTCGCGTCTACCCGGAGCAGGCGCGCTGCCTGGAGCTGTGGCAGATCCGGCCGCGGGTTCGGCGTGCCGACATGGCGCGGGAAACGGCCGATATGGCACGGGTATTGGGTGTCGATGTCGCGGAGTTGCGGAGCGCGCTGGATGCCGGGGCGCGCTGGGCGGTCGACTGGCTGGCCGAGCGAATAGACGAGCTGCCCGAGTCCGTCACCGGCGCATGGACTCCGGAACGCGGATTACTACGGCGGCCGGTTCCATTCGTCGGTGACCTGGACGAGGACCGCGAGGAGCGCCCGCTATCGCGTCCCGACGCGGCCCGCTTCGCGGGAGCGAAGGCCTACGGACCAGATCTGGCCGCGGTATTCGGTGCCCCGGTGCGTGGCCTGGACGCGATGGGGCTGCCGGAGGCGGACCCGTTCCGCGGTTTCGGCCGGTGGACGCCGCAGGCGTTGAAGGATGGTGCCGTCACGCACATCACCGGCCGGGAAGGCCGGGAAATCGGCGGACGTTCGCCGGCGGACGTCGATGTGGCGGCGGGGGACGCCCGCGCGCACGAGATCGGTCGAGCCGCCGCCGGCGCGGGTCGCGGCGATGGCGGTAGCTCGGAACTGCCGGACTCCGCTGACCAGAACATCAGGCCGGTCGGTGCCGCCGCCGACTCGGCACTGGCCTCGGCGATCTGGAGCCGGCACGGCAACGCCGTGGTTCAGCGGATTCTCACCGAAGTCGGCAGCCTGGAAGTGGCGAAACAGCTGGCCGGCGAGGTGTTTCGGCGAGCGCATCCCGGCTTCGGCCGGATCAGCCTCCGGGATCTAGACCAGTGGCTGGCGCGGCATATCCGGGACGTAATGGCCGATCATGTCGCGCAGGATCTGCTGCGCAGCCGAATCGCCCGCGCCGCGACATCGGGCAAGGTGTCTATGACCGGTGTGAAATGGTCGCGGCTGGACGCAGCACTCGAGCAACTCGACGACCGACACCGTGAGATCCTCGAGCTTCGCTTCGGTGATGAGAACATGTCCACCACGGAAGTCGCCAAGCTCTTGCCGGAACTCGGCGGGGAAACCGAGGTTCGTACCGCGGAGCGCGCGGCGCTGGACAGGGTGGCCGCGTTGATGCGCGAGCACACCACGGTGAGCCGGCTGTCCGTGGTTCGGGCCGAGTTGGACAGGGATCGCAACGCCTGGCTGGCCGCCCTGGCCAGACTGGCGCCGCGTCAGCGGCAGTGCCTGCAGCTGTGGCTGTTGGACGGCTGCTCGACACCCGAGATCGCCGAGCTGATCGATGACACCGAGTCGAATGTCAAGTCGCTGAAACGGACTGCCGCTCGGAATATGGCGGTGGCCGTGACCGGAGGGACACTGCCGATCCTGGGTCAGCGGGCCGAGCTGGTCGAAACGGTATTGGTCGAGCACTACCGTCGCTGGCGCTCCCGGATCGGATTGCTGAGTCCGCAACAACAACGTTGTCTCCAGCTGCGCTTCCAAGCCGGCCTGAACGATGCCGAGATCGCGCGACGGATACCGGAACTCGGTGAACGTGAGGTCGCGGCCCGAGTCGGCCATGCCATCACCCGGATGACCGAACTGATCTTCGGTGACGAGCCTCGCAAACTCGACTGCGGGGCGCTGGTTATCGCCGCGCGGGACGTCGACCGCGCCGCGCTACTGCACTGTCTGCGACAGCTGCCCGAGAAACACGCTGACTGTGTCACGCAGCGGTACCTGCAAGGACTTTCCGCCGAGCAGGTCTCGAAGCAGTTGGGCTGCTCGATCCGCCAGGTCACGCGATATGAGCGTGCGGCCGCGCTCCAGCTGATCCGACTGTTGCCGGCGGCATTCGGACCGAACTATCCCCGTTTGGGCGAGGCCCGGCAGTCGACCGCACGGGAAGTGGCCCGGGTCTCGCGGGCTCGGTTGGTGGATGTGTTCCGGGTGTTGGTTGCCGGAGTCGACGTGCATCCGGATATCGCTCGGCAGGTACGTGACGCGGCCGCATATCTGGGATACCGGCCGCCGCTACATCAACGGATGCCGTCGAAGCGGCGCCTCACCGTCGAGGATGTGGCCAGGAAGGCCAAGGTATCCGTGCGGACCGTGCACCGGTATATGGACAACCCGGAATCGGTGGGGGAGCAGACCCGGAAACGGTTGCGGACCACCATGGTCGCACTGGACTTCACTCCCCGTGCCGGTGGTCGCCCCGCGCCACAACAACCAGCGTCCGGACGAGCCGTCAAGCCGCCGACACCACTACAACAGGTGGCCCGCGCGGCCGAAGTGAACCCGACCACCGTGACCTGGGTCTTCACCGAAAGACCCACAAGGGTGACCAAGGCGACGGCGTTGCGGGTGCTCGACGCGGCCGACCAGCTGGACTACAAGCCGCAGGAACGGGCGAAGGCGCGGACGTTCTGGGACGCCCAACCCGACAAGCTGTCGATATCGGCGGTGGCCCGCGCGATCGGCGTGGAACGCACCACGGTGCAGCTGGTGTTCGGCCGCAAGGCCCAGGGAACGAGCGCCGATAGCAAATGGGTGAGCAAGCCGGTCGCGTTGGAGGTGCTCGCGGCGACTGTCGAGCAGGGCTACTCGGTATCGCCGCAGTTGCGGTTGTTCTGGGAGGCCCAGCCTGTTGTGGTGCCGAGAGCCGCGGTGGCCGCGGCGGCCGGGGTGAGTCCCAAGACCGTGTCGTGGGTAACCACCCAGCACGCGCCGGTCAGCGCGACCACGGCGTTGAAGGTGATCGACGCCGCCGACGTCGTCGGGTGGGAGATCCCGGTGTCGTCGCGGAAGCTGGTGCAGCGCAAGGCCGGTGTGTCCGACGCCAGGGTGTTCCCGGCGCTGGTCGCGCATCGGGCTGGTGCTGGTCCACGTTTGTGTGGCGTGGTGGCAGTGGATGTGTTGGCGGAGCACGGTATTCACCTGAAGCGTCCGCTACGGATCGATGCCGACAAGGTCATCGCCCAGGGTATGGACCTGAACGAGTTGTTGTCCGCGTTCGGTGCGGACACTGCGGACTTCGATTCGGTGGATGACCTCGCCGCGCAAGCCGAGGCGGGCAAGAAGGTACTCGGGGTCGTGGATTACGGCCAGGCGGGCGGCCACGTCTTCGTGCTGTTCCTCGGCGACGACGACAAGGTGTGGGTGGCCGACTTCGACGGTCATCGGAAGGTGGTGATGCCGTTCGCGGATTGGCCGAAGCCCGCTGGTGTGGTGGCAGTGGAAGGCGTTGTGTGGGGCGAGGACGGAGCGGAGTGGCCTCTCGAGCTGGGACAGCCGCCACGTAAGCGCAAGCGGCGCTTGATGGTCGGACGCCGCGAACGGTTGTTCCCGGGCGAGTTCGACGACGACGGCGTGTCCTGGACGGTCCGTCCACCGGACGCCGGGCCGCGCCCGCCAAGAGAAGATGCCCCGCGCACCGGTGGCTACGTCGCGAAGATGGTGCGGGATGCGCAGGCCGGGAACGGTGCGGCGCTGCGTAGCCGATTCTGGGCGCCACTGATGGACTGGATGCTCGAGCGACTCGGCGATGAGGATGCGGCGCGGGTCGCTGTCGAGGAGGTACTCGAGCGGATCGCCGCAGGAACGCTGGCGCCGACCGAGGATGTCGGGGACTGGCTGGGAGCTATCGCCGAGGCTGTGGTGGCTGGGCCGGAAGCCTCGGTAGAAGCCGTGGCCAGGCCGGTCCCGCATGGGGCCCATGGGGCGGCGAATCGAGAAGGCCACGGTAGGTCTCGTGGGCACTACGATCTCGCCCCGGAGGGTGTCCGCGAGGTATTGGGTCCTCTCGCCCGTCATTTCCGGTTCGATAATCGAGGCCGCGTCCGATTCCTCGGTGGCAGCATGCTGCGGTCGCAGGTGGAGGCGTTCCAGGATCAGTTCGCTGCGCTATATCCGGAACTGGTGGCGATCGGCGCCGCTGACTGGCATGCCCTGACTCTGGACCGTATCCGCCAGGTCGTGTCGGAGGCTCCGCTGGCTCGGTATGTCAACCGGTATGGCTTGGAGCGTCCGGTAGACGCCGAAGGTGAACCGTTGCACCCCGAGGAGGGCATCTACGGCAGGGTGGAGGCGGACGGTGCGCTGCGCTTCGATGTCTATGCGTCGCAACGCACACCGAGCGGTCGGGCAATGTTCGATGAGCTGTGGCGTGCCATCGGTGAAGAAGTGCGTTCTATTCGCGGCGTGTGGAAATCCGGCACCGGGCTGTCGGACAACCTCGACTCCTTCAACAGAGGCCTCCGAGCGGGCTGGTCACCGAAGGCCGCCGCGATGGACACCTGGACCTGGAAGATGGCCGCGGCCAAAGGCTTCACCGAGGTGGTCATAGAAGCCCCAGCGGATCCCACGTGGCCGTGCGATGACGTCCAGGTGTTGTTCGTCAAGCCATATTCGGGTCCCGACGCCGCGAACCAGGACGGCGGGAATCATTCTCCGGGAACCGGAGATGTGTCGAATTCCGGTGGAGAAGAGGCACTTCCGTCGGGTGAGGTCCATCTTCTCCAGCATGGTGGTGCCGGTGTGGCCGATCCGCGTCGGCCGTTGCGCGTGGTCACCTGGAATATGGCGGGCGCTCATCGTTCGCAGTCGTTCGGGCCGTTCGACTACCAAGAACAGGTCGATCTGCCGTATTTCGCCGAGCAGTTGAGGCGGATGGCTGCCGACGTCGTCTGCCTGCAGGAGTCGGAGGTCGGCCCGGACGGTTCGACCGCGCGGAAACTTGCCGAAATGGCCGGCTACCGGTACGTGCACGAGACCGTGATGTGTCCGTCGCACATGGACCCGGAGAAAGAGCTGAGTATTGCGGTGCTCAGCAGGCTCCCGATCGGGATGGCCCGCGACATACCGCTGCCTGCGACGACGCGGCTCGAGCTGAAACTCTGGGGTCGGGTACTGGAGCCGCACGAGCACTACAAGCGGTGCGCTCAGGTTGTCGGGATCGCCGGTATCACGTTCGTGAATATGCATCCGACGCCGCTTGGTTTCTTCGGGCGCAGTTACGAATCGGACGATGCCGAAGGCGCGGCGCTTGCCCAGCAGATCGCGCAGGTGTTGCGTTCCGTAGCGGATGGTCCGGTGGTGTTCGCCGCCGACTTCAACACCGATGATGTGCACTCGGTGTACCGGGAGTTCATCGAGGAATCGGGGCTCGGCGTCGCGCTCGATCCGGCGACCGCGACCGTGCCTGGTTGGGACGGCGCTCCGGACCAGGTGCTGGCCTCCACGGAATTCCACATGGTCGACAGCGGTCTCGAAATCACCGCCACCGACCACTATCCGGTGTACGCCGACCTTGTGGTCACCGATCCGGAATCGCTCCGGTCGTTGAGTGCCGCGCGGTCCGGAGAAGACGCGTCGCAACTCGGTTTCGGCCAGCATGGCGCGTGGGTGGATTATCCTGGCCGGCAATCCAGCCACTATACGAACCGTTATGGGACGAAGCATTACGGAGTCACCGCGGAGATCGAAAAGGGCATTCTTCGTTTCCGCATGAAGGTCGGCCCCAGAACACCATCGGGGCGTGCCATGTTCCGCGAGCTCATGAATTCCGCTCCCCGTGCGGTGCGTGAAATCCATGTGCACTGGGATTTCTACATTCCTGGGAATAAGTTGGTTCGCCCGCATGAAGTGACTGCGGAGAACGAGCGCTACTGGCTGGGCGACGACCTTGAAACTTTCAATGCCCTCATGCAGGACCTGCTGCTGTCCCCCGAGGATGCGGTACAGAAAACCCCCACTGGCCAGATGGCGGCCGAATTCGGTTACACCCGAGTTCGATCCATCACACTCGCAGGCCACGATGGTGAGCGCGAAACAGCAGGTCCTCGCTCCTACGGCGAATTCACCAAAGTCGATGTGCGGCTCGTCAAGTCTGCGGGCCCCGCACATCTTGTAGGAGACGAGGGCGAACAGCTGGGCTCGATCGACGACCGAGCGCCAGGCGGCGGTGGTCCTACGCCAGGTCCGCGACCGCTCGGATTCACCGATGGTTCGGGAACTGCCTGGGCTGCGCCGGTGCGGCATTCGAAGGGTCGACGGCTACGGCTGGCAGAGTGGGGGACGCTCAACGCCTACACCCCGGGCGGGGACGGCTCGACGCACGCGCATCAGCGACCGGGTACCGCTCGGCAGCGGGCGCTAGTTCGGGAAGTGTTGCAGGACAACGGCATACCGCATGTCGACGCGCTGTTGCATCGGCTCGATGCCACCAACGAGGAGGTGCGCGACCAGGCGCGGGCGAACCAGGCGTTGTGGCGCGGGTTGACGCCGGAGCAACAGTCGGCCTTCGCGGCAGCGCATCCGGAGGTGGTCGGTGAGGCCGCGGGCATCCCGGAGCGAGGCGACGACCGAACGCTGGGGCGCAATGAGATCAACCGTTCGGCGCTGGATGCGGAGCGGGGGGAGCTGCTTCGCAACAAAGACAACCTGAATGCGGCCCAGCGCGACCGGCTCCGCCAGTTGAACGTGGTCGAGAGGATGGTGGCCGCGGTCGATAACCGTTCGTCGCGGGGACTGCAGGTGGATCTGTTGTCGTTCCCCGCTGCGGTCGAGGGCAGTAGCGCGTGCGGGCGGATTGTATTGCGCGTCCGCGATCTGACCGCGCCGACCGAGAACCGCAAGCGGGTCTGGGTGGTGAATGCGGCGTGGTCCGCCGACGCGACCGTCGGAGGCTTCACGCAGTATCTGACCAGCACCCGGGGGCAGGTCGCGGAGGTGTTCGCGGTGCTGCGATATGAGCCGGACTATCAGCACACCGGTCTGGATCGGGAGACCGGCATCCAGGTCGACGCGCAGGATATGGCGCAGCGCATCGCGGCCTCGCACGCGGACGGGTGGCTGCCGACCGACATCGCCTGTGGCGGCGCGGGAATCGAAGTGGTGCGTGCGGCGGTCGATCAGCTGGCCGGCGAGGTGAGCACGGTGCGGATGCTGGTGGAGCCGGCCCGGGCCGCCCTGGGGCCGACCGAGGACGACCGACGCTGGGCCGCGACGGCCTGGCAGAAACTCGACCCCAACCCGATCACCTCCGACACCGTCCGGTGGTGGCAGGGCTTGACCGAGCGGGAGCAGGTCGCGCTGGTCCACGCACCGCCGGTCGGGATGCCCGGCTTCCCGGTGCTGCCGGTCGGTCCGAGGCTCACCACGATCACCATGCGGGCGTTGCGTTCGCTCACCCTCAGCACATCCGGGCGGGCATATCCGGTCGACGGGTTCGGGTCGGTCGCCGACCGGGTGTTCGTCGAGGACATCCTGTCCGAGGACGGCCCGCATGGGAAGCGGCAGGTGGCGCTGCTGGATGTCAACCTGCGGGGAGCGATGGTCCTCGACGGTCCACTCGACGACGTGGCCCGGATCGCGGTATTCGTGCACCCCGGGCCGGTCACCCCACAGGGCCTGTCGGCCGCGCTGACCCGAGCCGACGCATACCGTTCGCAGCAGCCGAAAATCGATGCGGCGGAACAGGGACTGGTCACCGTGGTGTGGCAGGGCGACCCGGAGCGGTTGGATCGCGACCTCGCTGACCTGCTCTACAGCCGGGGCGCGCACTACCCGGACGTGCCACTGCCGGAGGTGCACCTGATCGGTGATCACGAGCTGATCCGGGCTGCCCGCGACAGCGGGATGCTGGTCGAGCACCGGAACCGGATCATCATCGCCGCCGAGCACTCGCCGACGAGCCCTTCGTCGACAGCGGGCGAATGGGGTCCGGCGCTGCAGTTCTCGGCGATCGCGGCGCACGGGCAGTTGCAGCTGCTCAAACCGCTGGACGCTGCCGTGCTCGGCGGACCGGAAACGGTGACCGACTACCGGCGGTTGCGCGACGAATTCTGCGTGGAGATTGCCGCCGAACAGGACTTGCACCCGATGCAGGTGACGCCGGACCTGATTCGGCGGTCCGGTCGACAGGATTCGTACGTCGGGCCGATCGAATGGGCGAGTACTCACCTGGTCGCGGAGATCTGGTCGCGCGCCCTGGACCGGCTTGCCGCCGACCTGCGTGGAACACAGTCCCGGAGTGTGGAAGTCGCCGGTCATCGGCGCCGAGCCGAGCAATTGCGTCAGTTGGCCCCACTGGTGGATCGGCTGGAACTGCTTGTCCAGCGAGGTAACCTGGTTGCCGCTCGGGCTCGGGAGCTGGACGGGCGCGTCCTCGGTCAGGCCGACGCCATACATCTGGACCAGGCGGAGGTGGCCGCGGCACTGGATCGGCCCGCGGAGCTGCAAGCCATCCGCGATGAGCGGCAACAACAGCTGAGAGCCGAACTCGGGTCGCAATGGTTCGCCCGGTGCTTCCCGAACATCCCGGTCGAGACGTGGCGTGCGCCGTGGACGGCTGTGCAGGTGCGCGACATCGTCGAGGTGTTGGCGGTCGATCCGCGGCGGGAGGATGAACACCAGCTTGCCCGGTGGTTGCTGCCGTTCGACGAGATGATCGCCGACGCCGAGGAATTCGCGCGGCTCGAGCTGCGGCAGCGGGAGCTGGATCGGGAGATGTGCCTGCTGCTGGCGCACCGGGCGCCCGACGCCACCGAAGCGCAGCTGCTGATCTGGGCCGGCGTGTTCGGGCGGATACGGCCCGATCTGCCCGCCTACCAGATCTCCCAGGTGTGGGATTCGCTGGCCGAGCAGGAGAAGGAAATCCTGTTCGCTGGACTGCCGGAATGGGCGCTGTTCGACAAGACCACGCCGTGGCGGCTGCGCGATGCGATCGAACGCCGACGCCTGGACCCTTGGGCCCCGCGGCCCGCGCCGGGTGATCCGGGGTACGAACCCGGTTCGGCGGAGGCACTGGCCTACCATGCGAGTCAGTTGCTGCTCGCGGCCGAGGCGCAATACGGGCAACAAGTGGCGGCGCTGGTGTTCGAGGCCGTCAGCGATCCGGGCGGTCGATTCATGCTGGCGATCGGATCACTCGATGTCGCGCACCCGGCGACCGGCTTACTCGATGTCGCGCACCCGGCGACCGGACCACTCGATACCGAGTGCCCGGTGACCGTGCACGTGATGGGCGTGGCGAGCGACGAGACCTTGCAGGATGCCCACGAGACGGTCCTCCGGATGCCGGTTGCGCAGGACACGGGTATCCAGGTCTTCTGGCTGGCCCCCGATACCGATTCGGCCGCCGCGGCTCGGCAACTGACCCAGGACCTGGACCTGCTGTTCGGGGGTTTGCGGGCCTTGCCGACCGCGGTCATGATCGTCACCTACATGGAAGCGGCCGATATCGTCCGCGCGGCCCGCCCGCTGATCGCGCAGCGCGCACCGTTGCTGCTGCTGGACGATGGCAGCGTCGGGGCCATCGAGCCCGGATACCTCCTCCCACCGCCGGTGGCGACCGCCGAACGGGAAGTGCCGACCATGGATCCGGGCCAGGTACGCGCCGCCGTGCGTGCCGCGGCGGTCGACGCCCGCCGCGCGGCGTCGGCCGGGCTGGCCGACCAGGCCCAGACCTGCCGAGAATTCCGGATCCAGCCGGACAGCGCGGACCATCGGATGCCGCGCCAGCTGGCGCAGTTGCGCCAGGCGATGGCGGTCGAGTTGGTTGCCCGACTCAGCTGGTCCCCGACAACGTCCGAGCTGCTGTCCATCACGCGGGGCTCCTTGCCGAAGCCGCCGTCCCCGGCGCAAGTCGCCGAAATAGCTGATGCGCTGGCGGCGCGTGTCGATGATCCGGAGCTGGTGGCGGTTGCCGACCGGCTGCGCCGACTGGACACGGTGCTGGACCACCTGCAGCGGCTGATACGCGCCGACGCCCGGATCCGCGGCCTCGACCGGCTGCCCGCGCCGCTCGATGACGAACGGCCCCGGCCAATCGACCAGCGGCTGGCCGAACTACTGCTACTGCGACAGCAGCAGGCCGAGAAACGCGGGCGGATCGAGCAACTGGCCGGCAGCGACCAGCTGGACATCGCCTCCTGGGGCGATCCCATGGACTGGTCGGACCGGCTGCGCGAACTGTTCGGCCAACGGCACGAGGAATTCCTGGCCGCCCTCGGCGACACCGAGCTGTACCTGGGGTTCGATGAGTCGACGCCGGGTCAGCTCGATCATGCCGAACTCCAGAACATCATCGAGCTACTGCAAGACCGGGGCAGTTACGGCGTGCTCGCGCTCGCCGAGCGACTCAACCGCGCCTTCGAAATGCGATTCGCCGCAGCCGAACTCGACGCCTGCGCCAGCCGGATCGCCGCGGTGGACGGCCGAATCGACGCCGATCTGGCCGAGCTGGATCCCGACGTGGCGCCGACCGATACACCGAAAGCCTGGCCGGAGACGGCGGACCCGCGCGGCGGCAACGGCTTGCTGAGTCGGTTGTGGCGGAAGGTGTCCGATCCGGTGCGCGGGGCATTCGGTAAACCCGCGCCCGCATTCGACGGCGACACTGCCAGGCCGCGGCCCAGCGCGCCCGCGCATCTCGGCGACCTGTGCGCCCCGGCGATGTTGGACGATGTCGAGGAACTCTGTGATCGGGCTATCGACCGCACCGACCTCGACACCACCGATGGTGTGCTGGTCAGCGAGATTCAGAAACGACTGGCCGCTGGCCGCCCGGTGGTGCCGGGGCGTTGGCTGAGCGATCTCGACACAGCCTACGACTGGGTATTGGCCGAGCTTGCCGCACAGAATAATCGCCTGCCCGGCAGCGGCGAAGTCATGCTGGTGATGTCCCAAGCCACCCACCGGACTCGCGAGGGCGGTTGGTTCGGTCACACCTGGCTGATCCGAGCGGTCGTCGAAGACGGCGCGGTGCGCGTCGAATGGCGAGACAAAGGCCTGAAATTCGCCAAACGGAACTTCACCCCGGACGCCATCGGTGATATCCCGGGCTACGACCCGACCAAACCGGTGCACGTGCTGCCCCTGCGAGAAGGCTTCCCGGACCCTGACCCGGCGGTCGCGCTGCCGGAAGAATCTGACGAGGGCGAACTACCCCACGACTTCCGAGTCCGATACTCACTGCACGGGGCGCGAGCGTCGACCGGCAGCACGCCCGCGCCGAGGATCAGTGGTCGGGCATGGGGGTCGTCGGGCGCGACCACGCCGCAGTCGGATGGGAGCGTGGCGAAGCCCCCGGTGCTGGATCGAATCTTCGAGCGAATCCTGCCGGAGAATCCGGCTGTTGCCCGGCTGTTCGGCGGTGCCATTCTCCCCACCGGGGTCGGTGCGGGTTCGGCCGGCTGGAAGGGCGAACCGGGGCCGGCTGGTGATGGTTCGGCAGGGTATGTAGCGCCGGGGTTCAGCGCGGACGATCTCGTCCGGGGAATTCTCACCGATCCGGATCCGGTCGCGGTCGCCGAGGCGCTGGCTCAGCTGTCGAGTGCGGAACTCGACCAGATCCAGCGGGTTGTGCGGCGGAAGCAATACCGCAAGCTGCCCGCTTACCGGGACAACTGTCTGCTCGTCGAGCAGGCCATCGCGCGCCGGACGCTGCGGGAGTGCCTGGCGATGACCACGTCCGCCGCGTATGTCGACGGCGCGGACAACTCGGTGGTGATCGATCCGGATGCCGAGTCGAACCGGTGGCAGGATCTGGAGCGCCACTACGGCGGCGCGCTGCTGCCGGTGCGGCCGGGGCCGGACCACCAGGGTGTCTTCGCCGCGGTCGAGACGGTCGCCGCCGAGTTGCGGGGCCACGTCGACGGGGCGCGCTCGGCCACCGTGCTGATGGGACGCGGCGATGCGGTGCACAACATCTATCTCAGCGAAATCGACGGTGCGGTCATTGTTTACGACCCGCGGATTCGGCTACGGGATCTGGATCCCGACCATGTGTCGACGGCGTCTCGTGGCACGGCCGTTCCGTTGGCATTCGACGAATGGCTGATCCACGCACGGGACCTTTACCCGGTTGTCGACCGGACGTGGGCCATTCGGCTCCGCTACCAGAACGACGTTCTGGTCCCGACCGTGCCGCTGCCCGACTTCGCGCACACCGACGACGATCCGCGGACGCCGGATATGCCCAGCGGCCCCATTCACGGACCGTTGGATCCGCTCCCCGATATATGGGCGCACCGGGGATTCGGCCGACTGTTGGCGGGGAACTCGCTGTCCGCGTTCCAACGTGCCGCCGCTTTGGGATTCAACTTCGAGTTGGATGTCCATGCTCAGGATGGGCAATTGCTGGTGACGCACGGGCGTGCGGCCGATCCCGCTGCCGTCCCGCAGCTGCGGGATGTCGCCCGGCTGGTGGCTGGCAAGGGTGTCGAAGTATGGGTGGACCTCAAGGTCGATCCCGCTATCAGCGCGAAGGATGCGCGCCGGCTGCTGGAATCGGTCGCCGAGGCGATGACCGCACACAAGGTGCCCTACCGGGTGTCCTGTCTCGCATGGACGGTGCTGGGAGCGGCCGCCGACGTACTCCCTGATGTGGAGCGGGTCGCCTCGGTCACACCGGTGACCGTCAATCGGAAGTGGACGGGCGGGCGCTCGGATTCGCCGAGGTTCGGGCTTTCGGGGCTGCTGTCCGCGATCCCCGGTGCCAACCGGTGGGCGCCCGACATTCCGGCGCTGGCGAAGGCGGCAGGCGCCACGATGTTGACGGTGCACCACTCGGTGGTGAGCGAGGTGCTGCTGGACCGGGCGGACGTAGCCGGTCTTCCGGTGGTGGTGTGGACCGTGGACAGCCTGCCCATGATGCGTCGCTTCCTGGCCGCGGGCGTGGATTCGATCATCACGAACCGCCCCGATCTGCTGCGTAGGCTGTTGACCCGGGCAAGCGCGGACCCTGCCGGTAACCTGGCGACACCTGAAGCGGTTGCGGCCGTCGCGAACACATCTGGCAGCGAAGTCGCGGTGTCGACGGACGGCACTGTGGGATACCGCCCACCTGCGGATATCGGAGTCGAGGACCGAGAACAGCCACCCGCGCCACCACCGAGGCCACCTGGCGGTGCCGCCGGTGCGGCCACTGCCGCGCCGGCGACGGGCGATATCTTCGACGACGGCATCCGACCCGGCCCGAAAGGCATGCGGTTCGACCCGACACCGCACAGCGTCCTGGACGCCTTCGGCAAGGGCGACCGGGCCGGGCACGCGCACCGGGCGCCCGGACGCGGCAGGGCACTACGCAAGGTGGTCGGTAGGCAGACACCAGCGGAGGCTGTCGCGGCGCTGCCGGAGAAACTGGCCGCGGTGCGCCCCGAACTCGACGTCGCGGAACGCGAGCTGCGGGAGCAGGTGACGCACCTGCCGGTCGAGGAGTTGCTGAACCCGGACTCCGAGCACCCGATGCTTGTCGAGTTCGAGGCCGCCGCACGGGAATTCGCGGCACTACTGAAGATTTCGCCGAATGACCTGCGTAACGATGTCCGTGTCGCGGAGGAGCGCGCGGATCTGCGGGCACGCCGAGCCAATCCGGAATCGGTGACCGATGCGGAGCTGCCCGCACTGAATGCCGCCGAAAAGCGGTTCCTCAACAGTCACCGGGCGATGTCGCCGATCCGCGAGATCCGCCGTCTGCGCGATCTGGGTGCGGCCCTGGATGGGGTGGAAGCCGAACTGTATGACGCTCTCGCGCGATTCGAGCAGGGTGCTGGGTCCGCCGACGATGTTCGTCGGCTGGCCGAGCAGGCTGTTCGAATCGCGGAGTTGGCCAGGCAGATTCAGGTTTTCCGGCATGAGCCTTTGCCGGCTCCCGGGTTCCGCGGCATTCTCCAGACACTCGGCTACGACCCGGAAGCTCAGGATCAGCAGCGGCTGGGCAGACAAGGGGCCAAGCAACTGCACGAGCTGGCTGAGCTGGCGACGCAGCAGATCTGGGCGGCCGACCTCAAAGATAAACACCGGTGGATAGAGCAGCGGCATGGCTTCCGCGTCCTGATCAAATGGATTCAGCAGGTCGAGAAACGCGATCTTCGGCTGCGCGCACTCGAGGTGGAACTCGCCGACGCGATCCACGCGACCGGCGTGGCGAACCGAGGTCCTGGATACACGTTGACCGGCGAGCTACTGAGTCTCGCCGAGAGTGTCGCGACGGACCTGCGGAAGTGGCGCACGACGCTGAAAACCCTTGGTGCGGAATTCAGGGTTGATCCGGACCGGAACTTGGACGGCCGAGCGCTGAACCAGTTGTACCTGGACCGGGACCGCCTGGAGGCGAGGTTCCCGGCGCATCTCGGGCAGGTGAACCCGAAATCGGTCGAGTCGTATCTGACTCGGTTGACCGACTCGGTCGATGACGAATGGCAGCGCAAGGTAGCCGAGCGATGGCAGCGTCTGGACCGGACGATCACCTGCGCTCAGGAATTCTTCTCTGACAGAAAGCTGAACCGCGATCTCGTAGTGGTGCAATCGGATCTGCGCCGATGGTATTCGCGGCGGAGCGTAGCGCTGCAGCGGTTCGAGAAGCATCGTGCGGCATATCTGGAAGAGTTCGGCGAGCCATTCCCGGACGACGAGTCCACGCTGTTGACCGCACCGGCCGACCTGCACGGCGCGCACGCTCTGCTGGATCAGCTGGCGGAAGGTTCCGCCCGGCACGAGGCCGTGGCGACACTGTTGCGGCTGGGTGAGCAATACCAGCTGTGGGCCGAGCAAACAGAACGGCTGGAGCAGCGGGTGCGGCGGTTCGACTACCTGCTGCGCGAGGGGCACCGCGTGGCGAAGCAGCGCGATGATGCCAAGGCGGCGTTGCTGGCCCTGGTCGGTGAAACCGAGGTTTCTCTGCCGGAATCCGATGTCACAGCCGATCAGATCGAGGTGCTGCGCGCGGAACTCCAGCGCAGACAGCTCGCATTCACGACGCAACTGGGTCGGCGGCGAATGCTGGAACTCGGAATATCCGACCACCAAGACCTGACTGTGCACCAGGTGCAGCGGAAGCTGCTGCCGCGGGTGTCGGATACCGAAATCGTGCCGGTCATGGAGCTGCTGCAATTCAGCCATCTGGTGCGGGCAGCCGAGACCGTCGAGACGTGCACTGTCGAACTCGGCCGGATCGACAGCACGATGACCAACGGCCTGAAACTGTCCGCGGACGAGTTCCTCACTCCTGAGGGCGCCGCCGTGGCCGGGAAACGGACACCGGACACCGCGGAACCCGGTCAACTGCGAGGCGACTGCGCCCCCTACGCGGTGCAGGCGCATAAGGCGGCCAACCGAGCGACCCAGGGTGCGGAACCCGAACCGGAGCAGGCCCCGCTTCCTCGGGAATTCTCGATGGCAGGCGACGACCCCGATGACGCCGCGATCGAGCTCGGCAGCCACTGGCGTTCCGAGCCTTACCAGAGCGTCCACGATCCGGCCGAGGACTCGGTCGAAGCTTTGATTGCCGAGCGGTTCGCGCAATTGGGTGCCGGCAGCGAGGCCGAACGTCTCATGAAAGTCGCCGAGCTGGCAGATGAGAATCTTCTGATCGCCGTCATCACGGAGCAACCTCGGCCCGAATTGTATCTCGGCGCCGAGGTTTTGGCGGGTCATCTGGGCGCCGGTCTTGTTGCTCAACAGCGTCGGCGGGATGGCAATCGGGATTTGACGGTGGACTTCATCGTAGATTTGCATCGGGAGTTGGTTGCCTTTACGGCGCCCGAGCGAGGTGGGGATCTCACGTCTGGCCCGGAACAGATACAGGCCGCGCTGAGCCGGGGAGTGGTCGAAGGGTCCGCTGCGACGGCGGTTCGTGCGGCGTTGCAATCGGTGTGTATCTGGTATAACGAAGCCCGCCGCGTCCCCGATCACAATCCCTATGCGCTCGCCGCGGAACTGTACCGCAGAATCGACAACATCCGACCTTTCGGCTACTCCGGCGAAGCTGGGATCAATAGATACAACGAAAATGACAAGGTTTGCCGACTTCTGGTGAACTGGTCGTTGGAGAATGGAGGTTTCAGTCCGAGCGCACTGATTGATTTCAATCAAACCAACGTGTCCGGCTCGATGTTGAGCGAGATAATTCAGGCGGGAAGTCTGCGCTACAGCGAGTGGAAAGCCAGGCTCTCGCCGCGGGGTTCGGGCATCGCCGCGGTGGAGTTGTTCGATCTCGGTGAACTGCAGCAGCGTGATCGTCAGCGGGGCGGTCTGTCGGACGCTGTGGAGGCGCCGTACGACACTCACCGGGCTCGACGGTTGCTTGTATCCTTGCGTACACCGACTCTGGCCGGGCCCGCGGGTTCGTGGCTGGGTGGTGACAGATTCGCCGGGCAGGCGGAATCCGATATACCGCACTGGGCGGTGCGGTACGGTGCCAGCGTTTTCGCCGGCACCGCGCACCGCACGAATCCTCGCCATCGGTATTCGCTTGCGCTTCAGAATATTACGCACGAGTGGATCATGACGGCGTTGGAACTGCGTCGTACTGTTCCGGCGCTGCCCCTCATTTTCTTGGTGGAGGGGAGAGTTCCGGAGCCCGGCGCTTCGGAAGAGGCGTCGTTCTCGGGCGAGCGGGGCGAGATGGCATTTTTCGCCTATCTGGCCGAGGAATTCGGTATCGAGATCGAGTCGTTGGAGGAAGATCCCAAGGCTCAGGCGGCCCATTTGATACTGGACGGGCACGATCCCGGTGCGGTGTTCCTGTACTACGTGTTGCGAATGATTCCGCAGGCGTTGCGGGCGCAGGACGTCCGGCTGGATATCGATAATTATGTGGCGAAGTGCGTCGAGATGTATCGGTTCCTGTTGCCCCCCGATAGCGTCGACCCGCTGGAAAAATTCTTCGAGCTGGTTGCAGAGGCCTACCCGGAACGAATTTTTCCCCGTGGGTTCTCGCTGTCGGATGACGACCGGCTGAGGCAGGAGACGGAGGACTGGCTGCTGCTGGAGACGACCGACGTGACCCGCGGTGTCGTGCCAGAAACCGAGGTACAGCATGTGGCCGCGGCCTGCCACGTCCGCAGACGGCGGAAGGTCGCGCAAAAGATCCATGAGCTCAGAGCAGCCGGTGCGGTGGTCTTCGCGGCATTCGGCGAGCATCATTTCCGCGCGATCGTGGCGGAACTGGAAAAGCTGGAAGTCTTCGCCGACGCGGATGCCTTTGTCATTGGCGCCGAGCCGCATGCGCATCAACGGCAGTTGGTCACGTGGCGGTTCCAGGACGGACGTTCGGTCGAGGATGTCGCCGCCGAGTTGGGCTTGGAAGTAGGCCTCTACCGGGTGCTGGAGAAGCATGCGGTAGCCCGAACGGTTGAGGCGGACGCGGTGGCGACCGACCTCGAGTTGGCGGCGGTGTCGGGGGCCCGCGCGGTTCCGGAGTTGTTCGCCGAGGCGTCCGCCGTCCTTGCGGCCTATCGCGCGGACTCCGAAAGGTTCTGGCGTGCACTGCAATCGTTGACCCCCGAGGAACGAGCAGGCCTGGAATCGTTCCTGCGGCAGCAGGAGTCGGACGCTGAAACACTCACCCGTGCCATCCGGCGTGCGGCGATGCTGCTCGGCGTGCCTCCCACGGCGGTGTTGGTCACCGCCGACGAGGCAGAGCGCCTGGTCGAGGCAATCAGCCGGGTCGATCCTGCCGCAGTACGGAATGCTCTGCGAGCACTGAACATCAACAGCAGGTTCACCGAACAGCGCTTCCTGGCCGGACGTTCCGCCGCCGAACTGGTCGACACGGAATCTCTCGACAGCGCCCAGGAACAGCACGCTCTCGACGTCCCGCGACTGGCCCGTGACCTTGCCGGCGTCAGGGTGGCTCGCGGCGACCAGGAGACCGCGATCGTGTTGGCGCGCCGGGCAAACGGTGCGGATTTCCAGCACAGCCTGGACCGGCTCACACCCGTGCAGCTGACCTGGGTGGAGCTGTTCCTGCGCGGCTGGTCGGCGTCGGACATCGCCCAGGAACTGGATCGCGATGCCGCCATCGACACGGTCGAAGCTTTGATCGCCGAGCGGTTCGCGGAATTGGGTGCGAACAGCGAGGCGGAACGCGCCTTGGAAGCCAGCTTGTTCCTCCCGAAACCGTTGCTGGATATGGCCGTTATCGCCGAACAGCGACGGCCCGAATTCTTGTTCGGCGCCGAGGTTTTGGCGGGTAATCTGGGCGCCCGCCTCCTTGCCCGAGGCTACGGCGATCAGGACTTGACCGTAGATTTCATGGTGGATCTGCACACGGAACTGATGGCGTTGACAGCTCCGGAACGAGGCGGGGATCTCACTCCTTCGCCCGAGCAGCGGCGGGGCACGCTGACAGAGACGACCGCCGAGGAGCTGGAGTTCCGGGCATACGGTCCGTTTGTCGGCGGCCGGGAAGAATATTCGAGGCATTCATCCGCACTTCGGGGTTTCACGACCGCGGCCGAGGTTCGTGCGGCGCTGCAACTGTTGGTGTGCGATTGGTATAACGCGGCACGGCGGGCCGATCACGATCCCTATCAACTCGCCGCGGAGCTGGTGCACCGGTTCCTGCAGATTCGTCCTTTCGATTTCGACAACAACGAAGAATACGGCGTCGACGACAGTTTTCTGGTTTCGCGATTGCTCGTGAACTGGTCGTTGGAAAACGATCATGTGCCGCCGAGTGCGTTGAACTATGTCGCAGATGTGGACCCCCTCACGGATATTCGAGACGGAAGCCTGAGTTATGGCGAATGGGTTGACAGACTCGTTCGGATGGGGTCGGACATCGATCTGGTGGAGTTGTTCGGTCTCCGTGAATTGCGGCGGAATTTCCATCTGCGCGGCCATTCGGTCACTTTCACACCGAGCGAGGTGCACGATGTGTACCCATACCGGAATTTGCGCAATTCGTTGATGAATCTGCCGGCGGGTAGATCGACGACGCTACTCGGCGCAGACCGGCTCGCCGTTCCGGGGAACGAATCCAATATCCCGCACCGGGCGGCCCGGCTCGGCAACAGCGTTGTCATCGGGACCATCCACTACAGCAGACCTGACCACCCGCACGCTCGCGCGCTCATGGATCTCGTCGATGCAACGATCGAGAGTATTCCTAGAGCGTCCCTGCCGGACGTAATTTTCCTGGTTGAAGGCCGAGTGCCGGTTGTCGACCCGGATGCGACCCCGGAGGCGGCGCTGATGGGTCCTCGGGGTGAGATGGGATACCTCGCCCACAGGGCTTATGAAATCGGTTGCAAGACCGAATCATTGGAGGAAGCTGCCCGGGCTCAGGTCGCGGGCTTGATGAGCCACCCTGACCTGCAACACCTTTCCCGGCTGCGGCGGCGCGCGGCAATTTTCGTGTACTACGTGCTGCGTATGATGCCGCAAGGATTGCGGGCGAAATCCGGGGTGGATATGGACAGCCACCTGGAGGAAGCTGTCGACCTGTACAAGTACCTGCTGCCCAAGAATGTCGAACGGCCGGTGCGGGTATTCCACCATCTGCTCGTCGCACAGGGTTATTCCGAGTACACCTATCCTCGTGCTTTCGCGGCGTCGGATGAAGACTGGTTGTTGCGGGAGACGACGGACATGCTCCGAGGCGGCGCGGAATTGTCCGACGTGCAGAAGGTGGCCGCGGCCTGTCACAACCGTAGACAACGGATCGCCGCGCAAAAGATTCGTGATCATATCGCGGCCGGGAAAACGGTCATCGCTGCCTTCGGCGATCCCCATCTCGACAAGATTATGCCGAGGACGCAATTCGCGGAATCCGAAGTTTTCGTGGTCGGTTCCGAATCCGCGCGCACGGTCCAGGAGTCCCGTCCAGCGGCGGCTGAGGAAAACACCTCGGCCTCAAGGGAATCCGGTGGCGCGCCCCGTGCTGGGGGTGGGCCCGGTGTCGGTACGCCTCCTGGCGCGGTGGACTCCTTCTACGACGGTCAGGTCGACGCACTGGGCAACCCCGTCCGGGAACGCACCCGCAGTCAGCGGCCGTTCGCGGGCGCGGACGGACACGCGGGACTCGGCGGCGCGGTGGAGTTCTACCACGATCACGAGAACGATCGCCCATGGGACGGACCCTTGGTCCCCGTGAGCCTCGGAAGTGAGCAACTTCAGCGGATCGGGGCGCAGCCTGTTCCGTGGGGCGGTGACGGCACGGATGGCTCGGCGCGGCGACTGCGCCGGGTCCGACAGATACTGCGCAAGACCGAGATCGGCCGGTGGGCAGACCAGCTCTTGTCCGACAGCGGCATCCGCGTGTTGCTGGCAGCGCATGCCGACGACCCGCCGTACCCGGTCAAGAAGGTCTTGGTGCTCGATGTCGGCGGCTCCAACGCCGAACTCGCCGCCGCCATGGTCGCGGCCGCTTTCCACGTACTTCAGGAACAGGATCCTGACCGTGGTAACTCCCTTCGGGAGTCGCTTGCCTCGGAGCGTGCGGACTCTGTGGCACGGCGACTCGGTGCGGAAGCCGAATCGCAGGCCGGGCGTGCCGAGGCGATGCGGCAACTGCGGGAAGCCAGGGAAGCCAGCCACGACACCGATCCGCCCGATGTGCTGGAGCTGGCGTACACAGCGGCGTATCAGGATGCTCTGAACGAGGCTGTGGGCGACCGCACGCCGTCGGATGGGGAGATCGGACTGGCCTGGCAAGCCGGTATCGCGGCGGTGCTACCGCTGCTGCGCCGGATCGGGCCGCGGAATCTCGCCGACATTCCAGGTATCGAATTGCTGAGCGACAGGCTCTACCGCGGCGGAGGCTACCTCATCGAACCTCGGGGAGAAGGCCTGCGCCTGCACGAGAACGTCACATCAGATCTTCGCATCGACGATCTTCCTGTTCTGGCGGTGGCGGCCGATGCGCGCGATGGCCGGCTTCGCCTGTACACGCGAACGGTCGATCCCAGCCACGGCCCGATGGACCTGCGGGCAGACATTGCGAGTGGCAGCGGTGTCAGTTCGGGCGGTCTGCTGTCCGCCGATACCGCGGCCGGGGAAGTTCTCGATCATTTGGAACGGACCGGGGTTCCGCTCCGCCGACAACTGGCCGAGGCGGGATTCGAACCCATCACCGATAACATCCTGCGGCTGCGTCACGACGATGTCGAACTGACCGCCGTGGTTGGCCCCGACGACACGATCGTGTTCCACCAGCCGATGTGGAGCAATAAAGATCTGGTCGCGCGGTCGAGCGTCGTGGGTGTCGATTCCGTACCGAGTACGAGTCGGCTCGGCGGAACCGAGCCCGCTTTGCGACTCGACAACGGCTGGCTGAACTACACGCTTTCAGGTACTTCCCCGTCCCTGGTGAAGGTCGAGGTAACGCGTCCGATCACCGCCGTCGACGTCGGTGTGACACCGATTACTCCGTACCGGGAGTCGACCGGGTTCGTGATCGGCGCGGACAATCCCACCAGCAGGATTCTGCGGCTCACCGAAATCAACGGATACCGGATCAGTGATCTAGAGCGCTGGATGCGGCCCTTCGACGCGGATGCCTGGGATGCTGGAGTGCCCAGGTCGATCGGTTCGACAGCGGGTTTCCTCGGTCCCGACGACAGCCTGCTGCGGACCCTTGCCCGCGACAACGACCTCGTTCGCAGTCTCGGGCTCAGCCACACCGACCTTGCACGTGCGGTCCACCTGACCAGCGAGCTGGACAACCGGTTCCAGGTCACGGCGTATATCGGCGAGGGCAACCACATCTACACCACGGCCAAACGAGGCGCCCTCGGCAGCCAGGACTCGCCGTTCCGCGACAACACAGTCGGTTTCAACAATCACCTGGTCACCAACACCGCGACCGGCGCCTCGGTGGACGTCTCCGACCTCGGCGCTCACCTGATCGAGCGATACGGCTTCTACCAAGGCCCAGCAACCAGCTACCGGGCGGCGCCCGAAGACATCATCTCGACATTCGGGCACCTACTCGACCGTGTCGGCGGACGAGAACGTCTCCGGCAGGCAGTCGCCGCGGTGGACGCCAAGTACGGATGGCCAACCGATACGCCGGACACGCCACCCGTGATCGCGCCGTCGCCCGAGCATCCCGGAGCAACGCCGCGGCTGTCGTCCGAGTCGGGTTATCCGGCGGTTCGGGGCCCGGCCCCGGTACGGCCGACCGATCGCAAGGACGCGACGTCGTCGTCCGACCCGTTCGACCTCGGACTGGACCTGCCTCGTGCCGAGCCGACGAGCTTCACGGTCGAGAACCACTCTGCTCGGTACGATCCGGGACAGGTGACCGCGCACAGCGTCGGCGGGGACGCGGCCGCGTTCGAATCACCTGGCCAGCGCGGTTCCGGCGATGCCGGGGAGACGACCGCTACCGAGCGCACGATGTCCGCCGAGCCGCACTCGGCGCCGTCCCCGGCAGCGGTCGACGCGGACGCGCCGGGCGAAGCCCCTGGGCATGTGCCGTCATTGCTGACGCCTGGAGATCCGAGGGAGCTGGAGGACACTGAGAGTGCTGCTGTTTGGTGGGCGGCGAATCGGGCCAGGGATGCTGTGCTCGCCTTTTCCGACTACCGTTACGATCCGGCCTTCACCGTGGTTCGTGCTCGGGAGTTGGCTACGGAGGCAAGGCAACATATAGCGACTCTGTTCGATCTTGCCGTCGATACTCGGGAAGCGGCTGAGTTCGAGGCTCTTCTGACAGTCCTGCAGTGGAACGAACAGATACACGTGCCGGTCACACTATCGACCGAGCCTGACGTTCTTCTGGAGATCGACGATGCGCCGGCGGAGGCTCCGGTTCGGCGAGTAGATGATGATCTGCTGCGGCGGCGTGCGGTGGGGAGTCATCGGGATGCGTTGACGGGAGATAAGCGGGTTTGGGAGGTTCCGGAGCCGGCTGAGACTGCTGATCTCGGTGAGATTTCGACGTTGTTCTGTGCGCGTATGCCGCTTGATGCAGTGGATGATTCGGCGGATGACGCAGCCGATGACGCAAAACCTCGGGTAGGCCGGCTGGTTCATTTCCGCCTGTTGGGCGATCCGCGTGGTTATCCGATCATGATGTCTCCTGGCACGCCACTGGGTGTGGATGGTCCGATGCCGGATCCGAAGGTGTTGGCGGAGCGCGGATTTGCCGTGATCGTGGTGGAGCGGCCTGGTTACGGTAAGTCGGGTCGGAAAGAAAACCGGGTGGTTGCCGACTGTGCTCGCGACATCATTTTCATCGCGACGGAGTTGTTCGGCTTCGAGCGCTACTCGGTGCTCGGTCGTTCCGGTGGTGGCCCGCCGGCTCTTGGGGTCGCGGCGTTGGATCCGGCGCATGTCGACCACGCTGTCTCGCTCGTAGGCGGTGCTCCGCCTATTGCTGACAAGGCCAAGTGGATCGGCGCAATGGGCAACTTCAACCGGTCCGTTTACACGACGCCGCTGGAGAAATTGGCCGCGGATATGTTGGAGAAGGCCAGACTTGTCGCGGAAGACGGCATCAACCTGATTGAATCCATCGCCGGTGATTTCAAAAAATTGGATCATAGGTGGGTGGGCGCGCACTGGAAGCCGCTGACCCGCGGCTACCAGCGCGCTTTGGATGAGAATCCGGAGGCGTGGGGGGACTGTGCCAAGCAGCGGTTGATGCCCTGGGGATTCAAACTCGGCGCAATCACGGTAAAAACCACCGTGGTGCAAGGTGATGCCGACCAGTTCGTGCCGGTCGAGCAGAGCATGATCAACGCGCGGAATATTCCCGAGGCAACGCTGAAGCTCTTTCCGGGCGTTACCCACATGATGGGTATGTATTCATTGCCGGTCATAGTCCATCAGTTCGCGCGGGAGCGGGACGTGTACTGGAGTCGGATCGGCGACGAGAAAAGAATCCAGCAGATCCGGGCCGCCGACGTGCCGCTGCCGCTGCCGGACTGGTTCCTCCAGCCCCGCGATACCTGGGACGGGGACGTGGTGCCGCCGGTGAGCGACCGCGTCCGCGACCTGGTGAACGCTGTGGCGTCGGGTCCCCGCGAAACCACGGGGGCACCGCGATCCGAGCCGACCTCCGAGCATGAATCGCGGCCGCAAGTGGCTGCCGAGGCTCCCGACGAGTTCGCGCCGTTCGTGTCGGAACAGTGGATGAAGGAGGTCATCGGTCTCCATTCGCGCTCGGTCGAGATCGGCCGACTGGACACCCGAATACGGGAACTGACCGCGCGGCTCGACACCGCCGCGGCGGAACGCGCAGGGCTTGCCGATCAGCTTCTCGGAGAAGCACGTCGATTGCGGGAGCAGCTCATTGCCGAACGCGCGGAGTTGCGTGCAGTTCATCAGAAGCTCTGGCAGGCGCGCATGGTCATATTCCGCGGCCGTGTCGATCTGTCCACGGATGAGCAGGTGCAGCAAGCGCGTTCGGAGGAAATCCAGCTCGGACAGCAATTGCTGGACGGGTGCACCGTGCGGGCGCCACTGCGGGTTGACGAGGTGCGCGATATCGGTGCTCCGATCGCGGTCACGATGGCCGCCGCCCTCACGGATGATCCCGCCCGCACGGATGATTGTGCCGTTCGGATGATCGAACGGGATGTTTCCGACGGAGAAACATACGATTTCGAGATCGCCGCGGCGCTCGGCGGGCGTCTGCAGGTATTCGAGGACTACGACGACTTGACCCGGGTACTCGATATCTCGGGACGAGGCACTGCGGTCGCTGTGTTCGGTCTCTATGGCAGCGGGCAGGTCCATCTCGTATTCAATAGCAATGGTCGGCTACTGGTGTTCGGCAGCAAAGGCCCCGATGACCAGACTCTGGGCGTATACGAATACCCGGAGGATGATCCACGCGAATCGGTGCGGACGATCTCGGCAATCGTGCTCGCCAAGGGAGTGGCGCAGTCTCCGTTGACCGACGAAGCGCGAACCGAGTTGGTCGAGATCGGAGCGCGTTTGGCCGTTCTGCGCGAGGAAGCCGAACAGCTGCAGGACGATATCGACACCTACGGTGGCGCGCTCAACTCCCGTCTCATCGGTTCGATGGCACAACTGCGGACCGAGGTGGCCAGACTCCGTGCCTCCGCGTCGGATCCCGATAAGGCGTCGCTCATCGACAACTTCGAGGCAGCGGCACGACGGAGGTTCGTCGTGGTGCGCGAATCGACCGAACTGCTGCACCGGGCGCACGAACTGTCCGGATCGAGTTTCGAGCCCCCAGAAATCGAGATCGATCCCGAGCCGCCGAATGACGTGCCGGCATTCCCCGATCCGCGGCACGCTGCGGGTACCTGGGCACTGAGCACGGAAGTCGCCACAGCTCTCAACGATCCGACCGGTTACGACGCAGTGCCGCACATTATCGGCGGTCCACAGCCTCGGTACGACGGTCCGATCGAGTTGCACGGTACACGGCCGCACCCGGACCAGTGGTTCGCTGCTAATCCGGATGGCGCCGGTCGACCGGAAACTGGGGCGACGCCTGATCCGGGAATCGGCGCCCCCTCCGACGAGCGTCCCGACCCGAGGGACGATGAAGACGGCGGCGGTAGCGCACCACAGCAGGATGGACCGCTCCCGGACGATCCCACGGGTGGGGCCCCGGCGGTGCGGCGACCGGACAGCCTGGCTGAGGGTGATGCGCCATCGTTGCGAGATCTGCGTCGGATGCGGGCGGACGCCGAGGCGCGGCGCGAGGCGGCTCGAGCACGGCGCGATTCAGCGGCCGAGCTGTGTGGTGTGGATGTGGCCCAGCTCGAGCAATTGACCAGCGAACGTGACGAACTGCGTGCGGAGTTGGGGATCGCCGCCGATGCGAGCCGCGTGGCGGTGGCCGATCGGTTGGCGACGGTGATCGCTGCGAAGCGCGGCGTGCCGGTGGCGGATCGGTCACCGGACGATGTCCGGCTGCTCCTGCTCGCCGAAGAGCGGTACCCGCGGCTGAACACGGTGATCGAGCAGGCCGAGCAGTTCAACCGGTGGGACGGGCACGCCCGGCGACTGTCGGCCGCCGTCCGCGGGTACTGGCGGCGTGCGGACGCGCGGGAGTTGCGCGACGACATCACCGAGGAGTTGCAGGAACTCCTGGGGGAGCTGAAGCCGGATTCTCCGCTGGACCAATTGACGCGCAAGCGCGACGATCTGTGTGCGGAACTGGGGATTTCGGCCACTATCGGCTCCGAGGAGCTGATGGCGATCGCCTACGCGGCCATCCAAACTCCGGTTGCCGGCCGCCTCGTTTTGTTGCTGGAGCTCGACGACCTAATTCAGCACGCGACTGCGTTCGACCAGCTGGATGGACAGTTCCATCGGCTGGTCAGGCAGGCCCGTGACCCCCTCGGTGGTGATTGGCGTGTGCCCTCCGGGAGGGTGCCGGCAGCGGTGATTGTTCCGGCGACGGTGGCGGATGCGGAGGGAATCTTCGACGCATATCTCGCGGCATGCTGGGAGGGATACAAAGATCTTCTCGGCGGACCCGGCGCCGAAAATGCCGCGTTGAAGCGCCAGTTGAAAGATATGGCATCACGCAAACTCCAGGAGTTCACGCGAATTCTTTCCGAGGGCAGCAAGACAATTTTCGTCCATAGGACGCCGGAAGGGGAGATCACTGGTTTCGTAGAGGCGTCCTTGCGCATGGATAGCGCGGGCCAAATATCAGCCTGGCATCTGCGGCCGGGTTGGCACGGGACGGGAGTCGGGCGGGCTCTGCTGCGTCGAGCGCTGGAATTCCTGGGCGACGTCGATGTCTACTCCGGCACAACCATCGACACCGAGGCCCTCGCAGCATATCTGCACCTCGGCTTCGAACGTATCGGAGAGCTGGAGACCATGCCGCCCGGGATGCGGGACGCCGGGATCCTCGGTATACAGCAGCCGCTTCGCATGGACCGCAGGGCCCGGGCAGCACTGCTCGAGCGCTGGGATCAGGAGGCCGCGGCCGAGGTCGGCGCGGTGCGGTCGCGGACGGAGGACGACGCCGATCTGGTGCCGACCGCCGATCGGACGGACACTGCAGGCGCCACCGGCGAGCCGGTCGTCGAACCGACACTTGACGCGATTCGGGGTGTCGCCGGCAGCGCGGACTGGGTCGCGGCCGGTGACGCGTGGCGTGCCGAGTTGACCGTCGGGCTACGGGGGATCGACCCGGATGCGCGCTCGGGCGGCGCCGAGGTGGCGAGTCGTTGGTTGGCGGATCGGCTGCGGGAACGTGGTTGGGGCACCGACGAACGGGTCGGTGTAGCCGAGTCCGCGCTGTCGGACTTGGTCGCGACCTCTCTGGACGTCACCGAGGGCGAGGTCCGGGTCGGGGTGGTGCTGATCGATCCGGTTGGTTGGCTGTTGGTGGAGGTGTTCGACGACGGCAGAGACCGTGCTGTGCTGGGACTGACCGGTGTCGATAGTCGCGGCGTCCGACTGTTGTCCGATGACAGCGGGCGGGTGACGTGGTTCGCCCTCGACGCGCTCAGCGGTGGCATGGCCGGCCGGCCTGAGGCTGGCGGGTCGCTCCCACAGCCCGGTCCGGGAATCGAACGAGACTCGGATGCACCACCGCCCGGCACAACGTCGCTGTCACCTGACACCTCCTCCTCGGAAGTTCCGGTGGACCGCTCACCAGGCAATGTGGCTTTCGACCCTGCGGGTCCTGGTGCGCACCACTCCGATTCATCGAACGACGAGGGCGTGTCTCAGGATGCCGGTTTCCCTGACGGCCAGGCCCCGGCCGCTACCCCAACTGCTGGCGTCGGGCGCACCGCGTCCGATGTTCCGGAATCGACGTCCGGTGCCACCAAGTGGTCTCGGAAACGGGCAGCGAAGGCCCTCAGGCGGTTGTTCAACCGGATGGATCGGTTGCGGGAGGCGGGTGATGACGAGGCGGCGGCTTGGTTGGAGGAGCGATGGGACGAGTTGCGCGCCGTGGCGTGGGGCGGGGCTGAACCCGGTGTCGTGAAGCGTGCCGAGGCGACTGCGGATGCCGAATTCGTTTTGCGGAGGTACGGCGTTCGGTCTGGCCGGGGCGTGGCTGCGGCGGGTGTGGATCGTACGGTGTTGGCGTCGATTGCCCGTGGGTTGACGGGTGCTCTGGTCGATCGGGCCGGGTTCGATGTGCGTGAGGTGGATGTCGAGCCGATGGAGCCGGGCGTGTTCTGGCGGCTGTCGGAGAACGCGGACGGCTCGGAACCAGCTGTCAACCAGCCGTGGTCGTTCGCGCGGCGGGTCACATTCAACCAGCTCTATCTGAGCGATGCTGAGGCGCTGGCGCGTGATTGGGCCCGGTGGCACGGTCCCGGGGATCCGGTGCGTGGTTTGGTCGACCAGGTGGTGGCGAACGGGTTAATTCTCGCCGGTCGGGGGCGTGCGGTGAACATGGTGTCGGGAACATTGACGGGGTTGTTCGAGGCGGACGAGCAGTCGATGCCCTGGGATGACTGGTTGCGTACGCAGTTCGGTGCGGTTGCGCGTCGTGCTGACGGGACGCTCGATGAACGCGCGCTGTTGATCGAATCGTTCGCGATAGTGGAGAGCCAGGGCGCTGCCGGTGGGGTGGGGCGAGTGGCTCTGCACCGCCTGCTACGCAAAACCGCGGCGGACGCGGCGAAGCTCCATCGTCGAGTGGCACGAGCCCTCGAAGACCATCGTCAGGTGTCCGTGGCTGAGCAGGAGACGAATTCCCTGCTGGAGCGACGGTTGACCATGCAGGGCTTCCGCGCCGTCGGCTTCCGCGAACCGACGCTGCCTGCCGAGGTCCCGCGCGTGATCGTCGAGACCATCGGGGCGCTGCGGGCGGGTGACCCGGCGTTCGAGACGATAACGTCCCGACCGGGTGGGATGCCGCAGCTGCGGATCGGGGTGCTCCACGGTGATGGCGACGGTGTCACGGCTCGATCGGATGTGGTGGCGGAGTACAACGAGGTCGCGCTCCCGATCGACCAGACCGAGTCCGGCGATGCCGGCGCGGGCGAGATCGCGGTGAACTTGCTGTGGGCGGCTGTACCAGTGGATCATCTGGACGAAAAGGTGTTGCGCGGCATCGAATCCGGGTGGCGTCGCGGCAGTACCAATCATAAGATTCCGTCGGTTCTGCTGCATGCGATCGGCTCTTGGCTGAATACGACGCTGCCGGCTGGAGAGTCGGAATTGGCAGGCATCAGAGAAATCTTCGAAGCATCCGAGGACTCCGGGGAAGTGGGTTTCGATGCTTGGTTGCGCACTCAGTTCTCCGGGTATTGTTTCCGTGGCGGAGTTTTCGACCTCGCAGCGGCGATCGCGGAATCGTTCTCGGTGGGTGCGTCCGACATGGTTCTCGGAGCAATAGAGCGAGAATATTTGGCGCCGATCACCGAGGGTGAGAGGTATCTCTATGAGCAGTTGCGCATCCGTATGGCGGCGGAAGCCACACGGAATCCGGGTAGTGGTGTCCGAGATGTGGAAACGGCGGAGAGCGCCACGTTCGACGATTCCTGGGGTGATCCGCCGGAGTTCCGGTACGTAGATCCGCGCTCGCTGTTCGACGAGCACGGCCGACCCGGACCGGCGTTGGCCGCGGCATTGAACCTGACCGACTCGGATCTCATCGAGCCGATCGAACCCGATCCTGCGCACGGCACGGTGTCTTCCGGAATCGAGGACGAGGATCCGCACGGGTGGCGGGCGCAGAACCCGCCCGGTGTGTTGTGGGCGAGCGAATATCGTCCGCTCGGTGCGGACTCCGGGGTGGAGATGCCCAGGGAGCACGCCGAGGCGATCGCCTACGCCGCACTCGAACGCGGCGAGACCGCGGACGGGTTCAGCAGCCGCGTCTACTTCATCGGCGAATACGTTCTGCTGCTGACGAAACAGGTGGAGGGGGTTGACCCGAGACAGTTCCCCCAACACGCCGTATTGGAGGCGATAACCGCGGCCGGCGTGCCCAATACGCCCCGGATGTTCGCGGTATTGAACGACTTCCGACTGCCCGACGGCACGGTTACGCCGGAGTCGGCGCCCGGACTGCTCCTGCGTCGGGGCACGGGACACAAGGGCACCCAAGCGGAGTTCTACCAACGCCGCGAGAAGTTGCTCGCGCAGCAGAAGCGGATGTTCGAGCAGCTGCGCACCGTCGACCTGGAACCGTTGCGGCAGTATCTCCCCGCCGATACACCCACGGATGTCTGGGAGTTCGCCCGCTACCTGATCGACGAACAGCGCAGGGTGTTCCGCTCGATGGCGGAAAAGCATGGCGAAAAGTATCGCCAACTCGGAATTTCCGAGGAGATGTTCGATCGCCTCGAACAGCTGATCCCGCTGTTGCTGCCCGAAGAACTGTATCTGGGGCAGAGTGATTGGATTCGAGACAACATCCTTCTCGACCCGTTCCTCTTGCTGGATTGGGAACTGGCGTTGTTGACTCCGCAGTCCTTCCAGTGGGCTCGCCTCCACATGCTCGATTTCCCCGGTTTCGTTCCGAGTTCGCTCGGCGGGGCGAACATGTGGTTCTGGTTGTTGCTATCCCACCTGCAGCGCACCGTGCACGATGCCGGGCGGCAGGTTCCTGGTAGTCGGGACGCCAACTATCTGGCCAGTTACGCCATCATGCGGATGTTCACCGGCCACAACCCGCGCGGCGCCGGGGAGTTGGTGGCCCGGGTGGCCGGCTCCGACACCCGGACCAAGATCGAGGCGGACCCGGACGTCACGGAGTTGGAAGTGCGCTCCGAAGGCAGCGTCTACGACGCTCAGCAGACCGAGTTTCTGATTCAGGGTGCTGTGCAATTCGTCGACGACTTCGTCGTGAATTGGCCCGACCATAAACGCAGAGCTATCAGCGATGTGGTGCGCCGGATGGTTTCGCATGCCTGGGAAACGGCGCCCGGCCGGATCGTGTTGATGGGTGAAAAGGCCGCCATGCCGGAATGGAACCGGAGTGTGCGTATCACCGTGTCGAGCGATTCCCCCGAGCTGTTCCCGGTAGACCGTATTCCCGACGAGGTACTGGACTGGTTCGGCGACGTCACGACTCGGTTCGTGGCGGACCCGAGCGGTTGGCCGACGAATACCACCGGATTCGACTTGTCGACCCGGTACTTCGGGAAAATTGGCGGGGACAAGGCGAAGGTGAAACCACCCGCTTCGCTCTATCAGATCCTGCCCGAACCCGCCGTGCGGTTCCGGCATTTGGGCTCGACCGTCGATCGTCCCGGGCTGCCCAGGTACGACGCGCTGAACGTGGTGCGGATGGTCACGGAGCCGAGCGTGTCCTTTGTCGAGGGAACACATTGGGCGGGCAAGGCGATCGGTGACGGCTACTGGGTCAGGTGGGACGTCCACCCGGACCGCTTGTTCGGCGACGACCCCCTGGGACTGCGGATTCTTGCCGGCCAGGAGCACCGACTGGCCATTGCCACCGCACGAGCCGTACCGGAGTTGCTGCCGCAAGTTCTCGCTGCGTTCGCGGGAGCGGAGGTGTGGCAGGGCGGCAACGTCCCGCATCTGGTGCTTGTCATGCGTCGGCTGCTCGGCGCCCACCGGTACGGCCGTGATTTCGATGCCATGGCCGACGAGATCGTGCCCACCGGCGAGGTATTGCTCCAGCAGTTGGCCGAGGTGCCGCGGGAGGCGTTGGGCAACACGGTTTCCCACGCTGATCAGCATGTCGATGTTCGCCTGCGAGCGCTGATCGATCACGCTCGAAGGGCGTTCGAACCGCACCGGGCCGCGGTGGAAGCGTTGGGGCTCGTCGACGTCGTCGACGAATTCCGACACGTGGAATCGCTGATCGAACAATTGGATCCGCGACCGCTGCAATTGGTGCCGATCGCCTTCGACAGCACGAACATTCTGTTCGCCAACGACCGGGTTTCCGGGGTTACCGGGGCGCTGGGGTGGCTGGATCCGTCCTGGCTGTGGGCTTGGTTGAACAGCAGGCACGTGGGTCTTGTCCCCGAGCGACTTCTCGACAACAACGCCATGATCTATTGGCAGTTCCTCACCGAGTGGGGGCTTGTCGAACAGTTGGCGGGCATGGCGGCGGAAAGGAACTCGGCTCTTCTGTTGCGGCCGAAGCAGGCGCTGCTCGGCGCGGCGAATACCGGGCGAGCGTTGCCGTCCGCGCGTGAATTCAGCGCACTGGGTGCGGAACCCGGTGGCCGGATCATGACTGAAGACGAAACGGCGCGGATCGCCGTGGAGGTCATCCGTTCAGGTACCGCCACCGTGTGCGAGGAGGGCGTCTACTACGAGCACGACGACTACCGGGTGCTGGTCGAGACGCCACATAAACGGAGATACGGGATCCCGCTGCACGAAACGGCGGAGTTTCTGACGCGGCATGGCGTCGGCCGGATGCCTCAGGTGCTGGGTGTGCTGGGTGGCCAGGATCTGGTGGACCGCTACTGGAGCAGTAGGCAACGAATCCACACCGGGCGGTCGCGTGGGCACCGATTGCCGGGCGGGATCGTGGCGGACGAGTCCAGTCGGATTGTGTTGATGCGTCGCAACCCCAAGGCTCACCGCGCTACCCGGGAGGAGTTCAACCGGTATCGGGACCGCATCATGGCGTCGTTGCAGACGCAGTGGCAGCAGATCGAACAGATACCTCAGGACGAGTCACGGCCGTGGCTGTCGGCCAAGCTGCGCGACTGGGCGCTGGACAGCATGGCGGGACCGGACGCGGTCCGGTCATTTCTGATGAAGGAAACAACCGTCAGGTGGACGTCTTTCGACGCGTCGCGGGATGCTGGTTTGGATGAAGTCTTCCGGGGGTTGGAGTTTCCGCGCCGTCCTTACGATCAACTTCGCGAGCGGAAGGTCGTCGCGGAACAGATGCGTGCACTGCTGCACGGCGATCTCAGCCCGGAGAAACTACTGATCGACGACCGCGGCCACCTGGTCGAGGTCATCGGGTGGCACGCGGCTCAGCCGGGGCCATCGGGGTACGACCTCGCCATCCTCGAAACACACAGCGATCAGCCACTTTCCGTTCCGGGCGTTTCCGACAGCCCGAATCGGAAGACATGGCGGGACCTGGTCGCCGTGAATCTCGCCGTCGGGCAGGCGGCGCAGCACTTGGTTCCCGAGCCCGACCCGTCGTTCCTGGCGCGCGTCGAGACCGCGCGACAGGTGTGGGGTTTGCCCGCCAAGGACGGCGCCGCCGTTGTCGCGGCCGTCGTGGACAGCCCGATCGCTCGAGGGGTGACCCCGGTCAGCGGTCGCCCGGGCACCCGGCGTCACGTCGTGCGGGAGGCCGGGGATGTCTACACCGGTGACCGGTTGGCCGATGCCGTGCGCGCGGCGGGCAATTTCCTGCGTCGTTCGCTGGCGGGATGGGCGCCCACAAGCTCCGAAGAGTGCATGGCCGCGGACATGGCACTGGGCCCTGTGGTACGGCATGCGTTGCTCGCCTCCAACGACGGCCAGGTGGAGGTATTCGTCCACGAGTTCTCGGTGCGGCATGGGCATCGGGGGTTGCAGGTCCGAGTGCTCTACTCCGGGTCGGAATTGTTCGTCCCGACCATGCTGCCGAGATCCGTCGCGGGCTGGTTGGAGACGGCGACCGCGTCCGCGCTGGACGATCGGCACGAAGGGTGGGCCGAGAAGTCGTTCGAATTCAGTATCAGCACGCAACAATTCCGGAACACCCGGGCCGGCGACGTTGCCGGGTTGGTCCCGGGGGACTCGCTGTTGGTCACCCGGTCCCAAGCCCACCGGTACCGCGCACTGGGCATGCCCGTGGAGTCCGGTCCGCAGTTGTCATGGGCGGGTGCGATGGCGTTGCTACCCACTCGAGCCGACAGCGCCCTCGACCTGGTCGAAGGGCCGCACAGTTGGGGTGTCGCGGTGGGAAGCGGGCTCTGGATGCAGCGGCCGAAGCCGTCACGTCCGGATGACATGCGTGCGCGGTCGTCGCAGGGCCGGTTCCCTCAGGTCATGGCGGCGATAACGCCGCATGTCGACCTGACGCAGCGGGTGCTGCGTGTTCTCGACGGTGGGAAGGCATACCTGATGCAGGCAATGCCTGGGCATCCGGCGAGCCGTGCCGAGTTCAAGATGCTCTATTACGACATGTACGCAGCCGCCGAGCGGATGCTCGACCAGGCTGCGCTGGTGCCGGCACTACGCCCGGAGCCCCAGGAGCCCCAGGAGTCCCAGGAGCCCTCGGGGTCCCAGGAGTCCTCGGAGATCCCGGAGTTGAAGACAGTGGAGGACTTCCGGGATTACCTCGTCGACCACGCGAAGCGGGTGCTCGCACCGCATCTGGAGAACCTGCGGCAAGTGTTCGACTGGCTCGACATCCCCGACGATCCGTTCGCGGCGATATCGGCGCGGGAATTGACGCCCGCCCAGCTGCAGTTGATCCCGACCCTCACGTTCGATAATTTCCGACTCGACAGCGGGCTCGTCGTCGGTTTCACGGGAACCAATTGGATGATGGGTGACCGGGCCTTCGCCTTTGCGGAGCTGAGCCATAGTTACGGGGGACACGGGCCGTGGATCTACGGACGTGGCAACAGCCGGGTCTACGCGGATTTCCTTACGGTGTGCGATGTTTTGACGGATCTGATCGCGCTGGTGTCGCCGGACCTGGAGCCCGCTCGTCGCGTCGAACTCGAACGGCGCCTGCGGCAGACCCTGCTCAAGGCCGACAATATCTGGGGCAAGAAACTCGGCGGCGGATTCGAGACGATCGACACCGTTTTTACCAAGGTCCGTGCCATGGCCGACGACGCTGTCTTCGCACCGCTCAAACGGCAGCCCGTCTTCGACCGGCTCCTGCCTTTCGCCAAACACGCCGTGGCTCGCGGGGAGCTCGCCGCGGACGCATTCCCCGTGGAAACCGGCTGGGATACCGCGCCATTCGCCATGAACGAGTTGGGGAAGCAATCGCCGCTGCCGCGCAGCCTGATGATGGAAGTGGAGCTCACTACTGCGGACCTCCCCGTGTCGCCGGAGGCGGTGTTGTCGGTACCTGCGGGTGCAGTGGCGAGGGTCGGCAGCCATTCCGGGCAGACCACGACACGAGCCATCGGGTATGTATTGGTGCCCGAAGACACGGTTGTGGAATGGCCGCAACGTCTGGGGGACGTCTTCGATGTGCGGCTCGTCCATGGCGGCGAACTCGCTGTGACCCACGCTTTCCTCGACGAGAACGGCATCTGGAATATCTACGGCCGATTCACCCCAGTCGAGGAAGGACAGGCCGACAGCGACACCCTGCCGTCCGAGGCGCGGGGCACTCGCGCTGGGGCCGCGTCCTCGGCGGGGATCTCATCGCGAATGGCGATCGGCTCCGGTGCAGCGGCACCTTCGCCTCGGAACAGGCCGCTCGAAGTCGATCACACGCCCGGCCCCTTCCGCTATCGGCAATTCTCGGACGAGGACGATTTCGACCTATACCCCGTATGGCAGAAGAACGAGTATGCGCTATTCGAAATCGCCAGCGAGACTGTCGTTTTCACCACCGAAGCGGAGGCGGTCGAATACATCCGGGCGTACTTCGACGTCGATGAGGCCCGTCCGCTGCCGCACGATATCTTGGTCGCGGTCGATCTCGACCTGGCCGACGAGTACATCGACCATCCCGAGCGAATGCGCGGCAACGTTTACCCGGCGCAGGACGGGACCGCGGTCCTATGCCACGACGAACTCGAGCAGAGCTACATCGACACTGCCTTCGTCCGGGTGTCCGCGGGCACAATGGCACGCGCGGTTTCGGATTCCGGAACGCCGCGCCTTGCCTTCGTCGACGGTCTGGATTACCGCGCGAGCCGGGCCTTCCCCGAAGACGCGGAACTGATACTCGTCTACGGCTACCAGGAGCGCACAGATCCGATAGGCGAGCCGCGCCAGCCGTCCTCGGCGTTGTCATTCGACATACGGAAGAGGATCGGGCTGAACGATATACGGCCCGTGGCGGACTATCCGTCCTTCGGCGCGGTTGCGGATCCCCGCCCGGAAATGTCCGACTTCGAAGCGCGAATCCTGTTGGTCACTGCGCACCTCGGGCTCAGCCCGTGGGATGTGACCTATCACGACAGGAGACGGATCGGCGACCTATTCGTGCGGATGGAGCGAAAGGAGGTCGCTCAGCAGGCGGGTATGCGGGAGTTCCGCGCGTATCGGCTGCTGCCCGTGATCGCTCCCTTTGTCGGTGATCGAGTGCCGCGACTGCTGCACGTGGCCACCCAGGTACCGATCATGGCGGATGGGGCGTTCATGTCCACCATCACGGTCCAACAACATATTCCGGGCAAGCCGCTGTCGGAGGACGCATTCCGGCAGATGTTCGACATGGTGGCGGCGGATGCGGAAGGCCTGCTGGGTGAGTTGAAGCAGGTGCCGCGGGAGGTGCTGCTGCAGTTGAACGATGACCTGCCACAGTCCGCCAGGAAATTCGCTCGTGACGTCGTCGAGGAGGCGGAGGCGTTCTACCTGGTGAACCACAAGGATCCGGCGGTGGCCGACGCTTTCGATACGTTGGGTTTCCCTGAGCATCCTTATGCGTCGGTTCGCGCGGCTGCCGACGCGATGGCCGAGGTCGAACTCCAACTGATCCACGGCCGTCTCATTCGCAAGCATGTTCGGGTCGAGAACGGTGGGGTCGCTGGGTACACCGGGTTCGATCACGCTCGGTACGGCGATCCCGACTACGACCGCGCGACTTTGGGTTATCGGCCCGGTGCAGATTCTGTCCGGCTGCCGGGCGCGGGCGAAAATGTCCGGGTATACGACGATCTTGTCCGGATAAGGGACACTATCGACACTATTGTCGCATTGTCTCGGGGTGAGATAAGTCCCGAGCGACAGGCTCAGGCTCTGCGCGACGTGCGCGCGAATATGCCCCGCTTGCAGCGTTTGTGGGGAGTCGAGTCGACGTCGCTGCCGAGCGCCCGATTCCTCGCCGGAATCTTGAGACTCGCGGCGCAGGACAATGGTGCGTCGGAGTCGGATGGTCCGGATGACATCGGGGTGAGGTCATCCGGAGACGCCGATATGTCCGACGCACGGTCGAGTCAGGAACGATCGGCACAGACCGAACCGGAGCGTTCGGCCGGTGAACGGGAGTTCTCTGCCGCGCCTTCCGTCCCCGAGGCGCTGGGTCTACCTCAGCCTCCGCCGGCGTCGCGTCAGTGGGTGCGCGACTCGGGGACCGAGACCAGGTTCGGCCCAGCGGATCCGGACGCGGACCGTCATGGCTCTACGGACGAGGAGGACGAGGACGAGCTACGCGACAGCGCTCCAGCGGACGGCCCGGCGGAAGTGCCGGAGTCGCCGGCGAAGCGGATATTGCGACACCGAGGCACGCTGCGGACTCGGCAAAAGCGGTTGCAGGACGCGGGCGACGTAGAACCCGCCGACTGGCTGGAGGAGTGGCTCGAGGAGCTTCGCGTAGCGGCCGGGGCCGGTGTCGAACCAGTCCGTCCGGAGGACCGCGACCCGGATGTGGCCGCCGACATCCCGCTGCGCAGAAACGGTATTCGTGCCGGAGCGAACTTCCTCGCCGACGGACTCGACCGCGACATGGTTCTGGCCGTCGCTCATCGCTTGGAGCGTGCTGTGGTCGAGCACCCCGGGTTCGATGTGCGCGTGGTGGACTTCGCAGAGATGGCGCCGGACGTGTTCTGGCGCGTCGAGCAGGACGAGTACGAGTCGGCGCGGGGTCTCGCGCGACCCTGGTCTTTTGCCCGGTCGATCACCTTCAACAGTCTTTATCTGCGCGATCCCGAAGCATTGGCGGGCGCGTGGGTGCGGCAGGTGGCATCGGGTCGACTCCGTGGTCTGGTCGACGACCCGGTGCGCGGCATGGTCGATGGGGCGGTGGCCGAGGTGTTGGCCTTCCTGACCGGCAAGCAAGCGGTCGACTCGGTGTTGCGGACCTTGATCGACGTGTTCGAAACCGGCGACCGCGCGCTGTCGTTCGATGGATGGTTGCGGACGGAATTCGGTGAGTTGCCCGGTCTGCATTCCGGCATGCCCTACCAGCGTGCCTTGCTGACCCAATCGTTCGCCGCGGTAGAACATCATGGCGCCGCTGCCGGGGAGGGCGCGGTCGCGCTGCACGCCCTGCTGCGGCGGACCGCGGCCGCGGTGGATGAACTCGATGCCGAGGTCACCCGGCTGTCGAAGTACCACAAAGCGGTATCCCAGGCCGAACAGGAGACCAAAACTCTGCTCGTGCGAGGGCTGGCCGAGCTGAATGTCCGGGTTTACGGGGCCGACGAATCAGTGGTGCGTGCCGAGGCCGTGCGAGAGTTCGCCGATACCTTCAAGGCCCTGTTCGCGAGGTACCGGGTGCTCGCCACCATGGCCGGAGACCCTGAGACGGGGGCGCCGTCCCTGGTGTTCGGGAAGCCCCGCGACGATGACGCTACGGACCGTCTGCAGGTGTTCGTCGACTACCACGAGGACGCGCACCACATCGACCGCACCGAGCCCATCGTGACAAACGCGGGCGAATTCGCGGTGGACCTGTTGTGGGCCGGTATGCCGGCACATGTGGACTTGCGGGTGGGCGATGACCTCCGATCCGGATGGCGTCGCTGGGTCCGGTTTCACCCGCTGCCGGGGGCCCTGCTGCATGCGATCGGCCGCTGGTTGAACGCGAAGCTCCCACCCGGAAGGGCGGTAATCGATGGTCTTCGAGGGACTTTCGACGCTTCCGAAGTGCCCGCGGGGATGGATTTCCAGGCATGGCTGCGTACCCAGTTCTCCGGTTACTGCTTCCGCGACGGAGTTTTCGATCCAGAATCGGCGATCGCGGAATCATTCACCGTCGGCGAGGCCGATCTCTTCGAATCCCATCCGGACTATCGGCCGGAACTCACCGACGGCGAGAACAACCTGTATCTGAGTTTGCGTCGCCGCATTGTCGAGCAAGCCACGCTCTACGAGCGGAACCCGCCGGGTTCGCTCCCCGCTGTCGAATACATGCGTCGGACGGAGAACCCCACCGCGCCTGAGAACGCTGGAGCCGCTCCCGCAGCGCCTCGCTTGGTCTCGCGGCTCGGGTCCTTCGGGAATCACAGTTCGACCGCCGGGCCGTCCAGCCCGCCTGACCGGACGGTATCCGATTCCGCGGTGCGGTTCCGGCACATGGGCGCGCCCGCCGAGGACGGGCGTCCGAAACTGTCTGCGAACGATGCGCTGCGTCTGCTGTGGATGGCCTCGTCGTCGACAATGGACGTCGTCGAGGCGACGCATTGGGCGGGGGCCGGTGTCGGCGAGACCTTCTGGGTCTGTCGGGACGTCTACCCGGACAGCCCACTCGGTGCGGACCCGCTGGGACTGCGGCGGTTCGCGGGCAAGGAGCACCGACTGGCTATCGCGACCGCACCTGCTGTGCCTGAGCTGCTGCCGCAAGTCCTGCACGCCTTCCCAGGGTCGGACGTGATGGAGGGTGACGACGTCGCGAATCTGGTGCTGGTCACGCGACGTCTGCCCGGCGTCCAGCGGGAAGGCGACGCCCTGATCGCCAAGGCCGACGAGATCCGGCGCACCGCCGACTTGCTGCTGCGACAGTTGGCGCAAGTGCCGTGGGAAACGCTGGAGGACATGGCTTCCGGAACTCCGCGCACTGCCCGCGAATTCCTGCGGTCGCTGGTCGAGCATGCGCGGGTGGCGGTCGCACCCTTTGCGGCGGCGGTGGAAGCGCTGGGGATGGGCGATGCTGTCGACGCCCTCGGACAGGTGGAACATCGGATCGGCGAATTGGAGGACCGGCCACTGCAATTGGCGCCGATCGCCTTTGACGGTACGAACATTCTGTTCGCCGACGACCAGGTCTCCGGGGTCACCGGCGCACTGGGTCTGGTCGACGGGTGGTCCTGGGTTTCGGCCTGGTTGGCCACCATGCACCCGGGCTTGATACCCGAAGCGGATCTCGACAACAACGCCATGATCTACCGGCAATTCCTCGCCGTGTGGCTTCGTGTCGAACGGTCGGTCCGCCTGGCGGCCGAGGAGACACCGGAGCTGGCGTCTCGGGTGACGGACATGGCCGAGGAGACCGGCGACCTACCGGCCGTCGCCGAGCAGGCTTTGCCGCCTGGAACGGAATTCCGCCCGCTGGGCGCGTCCGAGGGATCCGGTCGGACTATGCAGGACGACGACGCGGTGCGCATCGCCGCGACAGTCCTGCGACGGGGCGAGCGCACCGCGCAAGAAGACGGTGACTACTACGTCTACAAGGACTACGTGGTGCTGGTGGAGGCGCCGACCAACGAATATCTGCAACAAGTTCCACAGCACGATGCATCGGCGTTCCTGGCCGGTCACGGCGTCGGATGGGTGCTCCCCGTGCTGTGTGTGCTCGGTGGCCGGGATCCGGTGGAGCGTGGCTGGGATGCGGACGGTTGGCGGCGCGTCGGGTGGTCGCGCGGACACCGGTTGCCGGGCGGGATCGTGGCAGACGAATCCACCAGGGTTGTGGTAATGCGCCTCGACCGTGAAGCTCACCCCGCCACCCGGGATGAATTCAACCGGTACCGCGACCGCATCCTGCGGTCGCTGGCGAAACAGTGGCAGCAGATACGGCAGATACCGGCGGACGAGTCGCTGGCGTGGCTGTCGGCCCAGTTGCCCGCCGAGGCTCCCTACTTCTACCGGGACGGACAACCAGGCGAGATCGAACGATTACTGCTGAGCCAAACAGGCCGCCGAGAACTGACTTTCGAAGCGTCGCAGCAAGGTGGCTTGGACGAGGTCCTGCGAGGTTTGGAGGTTCCGGTCAGACCATACGAGCGGATCCGCGACCGGGAAGCCGACGTCGTCGACGAGCCGATACGTTTGATGCGCGGCGTGTTCAGCCCGGGAGACCTGTGGATCGACGAGCGCGGCGAGCTCGTCGCTGTCACCGGATGGCACAAGCTCGGCCTGGGATCGCAAGGAGTCGACCTGGCCCTGCTCGAATCGCACAGCGAACAACCACTTTCCGTTCCCGGTATCTCCGACGGTCCGAATATGGACACCTGGCGGGCGTTGATCGCCGTGCAGGCCGCTGTCGAGCGGGCGGTGGATAACCTGGACCGTGAGCCCGACCCGAGCTATCTGGCGCACTTCGAGGCCGCACGGCGGGTGTGGGGGTTGCCCGCTGAGGACGGTGCGCGAGTTCTCGCGGCCATGGCCGACAGCGCGGTCGCTCAGGCAGCGCTTCCGGTCACAGACGGTCGTCCGAGCAGGCGCCAGTACGTCGTGCGAGGCGAGGAGGAGGTATACACGGTCGACCAGTCGGCCGACGCTGTGCGCGACGCGGGAACCTTCCTGCATCGCTCCCTGGCGGGATGGTCACCCGCGGAACTCGAACAGTGCGTGGCCGCGGATATCGCGCTGGGTCATGTACTGCGACACGCGTTGCGGACCACCGATACGGGCCGAGTGGAGATGCTCGTCGACGAGGTTGCCGAACCGCGCGGCCGCCGGATGATGCGGGTCCGAGTGCTCTACACCGGACCGGAACCGTTCACCCCCGAGATGCTGCCGGAAATGGTGGCGGACCAGTTCGTGGCGGTGAGCGCGTCCGCGTTGGACGACCGGCACGAGCGGTGGGCCACCTGGTCGTTCGAATTCACTCTTCGTACCGCGCATTTCGGTGCGACCCGGGCCGGCGATGTCGCCGGGTTGATTCCGCAGGAGGCATCGTCGCCCAACCGGACCCAGGCCTACCGATTCCTCCCCCTGGGCCTGCCCGAGGACGGCCGGCCGACGCTGTCGCGGGCGGACGCGATGGTGTTGCTACCTGCGCGGGCGGACGGCGCTTCCGATGTGGTCGAGGGGGAGCACAGCTGGGAAGCCGCGGTGGGAAGCGGGCTCCGGCTGTCGTGGCCGAAGCCGCGGAATCCGGACGACATGAGTACGCGGCTGTTGCACGGTTCGTTGCCGCACGTGCTGGTGGCGATCGCGCCGTACGTGGACCGGGTGCCGCGGGTGTTGCAGGTTCTGGACGACGGGGGCTTCGTACAGCAGGAACCGCCCGGACATCCGGCGAGCTCCGTCGAGTTGAACATGCTCGACAACGAGATGATCGCTGCCACGCAGCGGCTGCTCGATCAGGCTGCGCTGGTGCCGGTATCGGCGTTGCAGTCGGTGTCCGTCGACCCGGAGAGCGAGACAGCGGATGAATTCCCGCTCTCCCTCGTCGACCCGGAGATCGAGACGGTGGATGATTTCCTGCGCTCCCTCGTCGACTCGGTGATGGCGGTGTTCTCGCGGCATCTGCCACGATTGCAGGAGTTTCTGAATTGGCTCGACATCCCGGAACGTCCGTTCGCGGCGGTCCTGGCGAGCAGCCCGACGCCCACACGACTGCAGTTGATTCCGATCCTCGATCCCAGAGACTTCCGAATCGAAGGCGGGGCTTTCGTCGCGATCGACAAACTCGAATTCATGTGGGGCGACCCAGCTTTCACCTGGGCAATGATGGAACGCCATCTCCGACGCCTGAGTGGGGGCGGCTTACCGTGGGCGATGGGGCGTGAGAACGCTCGTATCTACGGTGACTTCCTGGCGATTCTCGACGTGCTGGAGGATCTGGTGGCGCTGGTGTCGCCGGATCTGACGCCTGCTCGCCGTGCCGAGGTCGAGCACAGCCTGCGGACCAGTCTGCTACAGGCCTACCGCCTGTGGGGGCGGTCGCTACCCGCGAGCGACGCGAGCGTGGATTCCGTCCTGTCCAAGGTTCGCCACATGGCCGAAGACGGTGTCCTGTTGCCGTTCGACGAGGCGGCGAACTTCGACCGCCTCCCGGATATCGGGAAACGCGCCGTGGCCTGGGGCTCGATCGCCGCGGGCACCTTCACGGTGGAAACCGGGTGGGATACCGCGAAATTTGTGGCGACGCAGCTGGGGAAGCGCTCGCCGTTGCCGCACGATCTGGTGGTCGCGATCGAACTCGATATCACCGGCGACCTCGCCGAGCTGCCCGATACGGTGCCGATACCGGCGGGCACCGTGGCGACGATCGGTATTCGTTCGGCGCCGTCGGCGACTGGAACCGTCGGGTACGCACGGTTGCCGAAGGGCACGCTCATGCAGTGGCCGGAGCGCCTCGACGCCGTCTACGACGCGGAGATCGTGCCCGACGGAGACCTTCAGGTGACTTACGCTTTCCACGACGAGAGTGGCCTCGGAAACGTCTACGGCACGCTCACCAGCACGCCCGGAGAGCAAGCGTCTGGAGAACGAGCGCCCGATGACGACCCCCATGGCCCCGGCGACTCGGGCGAGGACACATCCCCCACCCCCTCGGTTCCCGGCCCGACCTCCAACCGGGACGATGCGGATACCGACTCGGGGCGCACTGCGGGCGCGCGATCCGAATCCACCACGCCGGTGCTCCCCGCCGATGCGACGGCAGATGAGCGGTCGGAACTTGATGGGCGCCACAGCCTGGCCGGGGTGCACCGAGCGATAGAGTCGCTTCCCCCGGACCTGCATCGCCTCGCCCGGGCGCGGTACCTACAGGGAATGACGCGGGCGGAACTCGCCGCTGAGCTGCCCGACATCGCGAACATCGACGAGCTGTGCACGCGTATGTCGCGGTTGATGGCGTGGCGGCTGCACGGTCGCGTACGAGAACTGGACATCCGGCTGCGGGTTTTGCTGGACAGTCCGCGCATCACCGCCGAAGCACGGCAGCGATGCCTCGCGCAGTTGCGGCGCCCACAGGACCGGGAGTTCGCCCAACACCGCTTCTTCGACGGGCGAACCCTGCGTCAGACCGCGGACGCGATGAATCTGCCGCCGCGGACCGCGGATGCGCTGCAGGTTCGGTTGGCTCGGCGAGTGATCGCGATGTTGCGCGCGGAATTGTCCGCGCCGGGCGCTGTCGATGTTCGGGCGAGCGTTCGAAGCCGGGTATCGGTGTTTCCGTCTCGTTCCTATGCGGCATGGGGGAGCGACGGCTCTCGACGGTCGACGATGTCCGCCTATCAGGCCGATGCCTTGATCGAGACGGCGTTCCTGGCCGGGCGGCTGGAGCGAGGCGTCGGCGTAGATCGTTATCACGTAGCGGATTTCGTGGTGGAGGTCCCGACCGGCCCGACGTCGCTGCCGCCGGCGAAGCTGCTTCGGTTCTTGGCCAGTCGAGGCCTTCCGTTTATTCCGGAGGTGATTCGAACCCGAAGCGGGGTCCGCACACCCGACGGGCGGGTGGTCGAGGTCATGATTCTGCGCGCTCCGCTGGGAGAGCGAGTGCCGCCGGAGCATGTCCGCGAAGAGGGATTCGTACGAGACGGCGTGTTGGGTTTCTTCCGGCGAATGCTGTCGGAGATTCCGACCCGAACACTTTCGGCACACTCGAGTAGGCCGGGCGACCGCAATACGGTGGATTATCTGCTGTCCAAGGTGGCAGAAAGCCAGCAAAAATTCGAAGAATGGCGAGCGGAGTTCGATCCTATTGCCGAGGGTTTAGCGATTCCGCGCTATCCATTCGAGTCGGTGCTCGCTGATGCGGGTTCGATGGTTGCCCGCGAGTTGTCGATTGTGCACCGACGACTCCCGCACAGTGTGTTCATGACTTCGGACGAGCAACACATGACGATCTGGGATTGGTATTCGGTCGAGCTGGGGGATCCCGCTTTTGATTTGGCGACCGTAATGAATTTCTACGAGCGCCAAGATTTCGTCCCGATCATCTCCAATTACGGTCCTGATCTCGCCATTTGGCAAAAATTCCTCTTGATCAACGAGGTGTTGGACCGCACGGTCGCGCATGCCCGCACCGGTGGGCGGGACGTCGCGCACGATACCCGATATCTGATCGACTACGCTGCTGTGTCGGGCTTGTGGGGGCGGTCCGCCCGAGGTTCAGTGCGCCGAGTGCAGAAGGTCTTCGACCGTGGGCACGCGACGGACGGTGTGCCGGTGACGTTGCCGCTGCCGCTGGTGTTCAACGAGCACATGATTCGCGTGAACGGTGTGGAACTGAGCGACTTGGCCGAGGTCGCGATAGTGGAGCTCACTCGTCGCCATTTGACAAGAGCGATGCACGACTGGCCCTTGGAAACGGCGGAGCGAGCCGCAGACCTGCTCCAGGCGTTGTTGACGTTCGCGTTGGACGAGACCGTTGGGCCGGTGCGGATGCGGGTGCAGGAGACTCGCGGGCCATGGATGGACCGGACCATACGGATGTGGATCGGTTACGACGGGACCGTGGATCCGTATTTGGATGCCTTGCGCGAGACCGGTGGTGTGCTCGGGACGGTAGCAGTCACCGACGCGGAACCCAATGGCGTGGGGGTGACCCGCGAGCTCGAATTCACCGTCGCGTTGAAGGACTCCTTGGTCATGGACGAGATCAACGCCGTGACATGGGAAACCGACCTGGGGCATTTCCTGCCTTCCCGGGCCTACCGTGCCCTGGGCGAGCCGCCCGATACGGGCGTCCAGATGCCGATGCGGGACGCCCGGCTGTTGACCGACATCGCGAAGCGTGCGCCGAAACGTCTCGGGGGAATGCACAACACGGGCGCCGACGTCCAGGACAGCTTCTGGACCCGCGAGCAGAAACACGTCGCGCCCGACAAGGTGGATTTCCGGTACTTCGCGCCGGAACACGAGTCCAAGGTGAACGCGGCAGCGGTAGCGCGCGGCGTCGAGCTCGCGCCGAGGCAATTGGCGGAAATCCAGACCCCCGAGGGTAAGAAACAAGTCTTCCGCTATATCAACGGGCACCAACCGTCGAAGCTGGAAGCGGCCAGGCTGTGGGATGTCATTCGGACTGCGAACATGCGGTACCAGGATCAGCTCGCCCAGGTGCGCCCCGAGGATTTGCCCGCGCCGCAGCGGATCACGCTGGAGCTGCCACCGCCACCGATGAGTGACGACGTCGCCGAACAGGTCGAATACGACAATAATTTCGAGATGTGGGTGTTGCGGCAGCATCTCCGAAAGCATCCCGGGCTGCGGGAGGCCTTCGCCGCGCTGGGAGTACCGGAGCTGCCCTTCGCGCCGATCGACCCGAATTCTTTCGATCCGGAACCGGGTCAGTTCATCCACGGCGATCGAAACCTGGGCAATATGCATGTCTTCGAGGATCGAGTGACCGGGATCTTCGACATGGAGTTGGCCAGGTGGGGGCGGCGGTCGCAGGACGACGCGATCGCCTATCTTCGCAGCGGCGGATTACTCCTACCGCGAGAGAAGTCGCCCAATTTCCGCAAGTTCCTGGATTTCGGGCACATCCAACGCGTCGTGCACGACGTGATCAAGCTGCTCACCCATGACCTGACCGCAGCACAGCGCAGCGCCATTCTGATCGGCCTGTGGGACAGCCTGAAGGTCTGCCGTGATCGGCTATGGGGGGTGACCGAACCGCTGACCTGGGAAGAGTTCGTCGCGGCTCTCACACCCGGTGAGAGCTCGACGGACACGTCGTCCAACGAATCACCACAACCAACGCCTCGGTCGGGACCGACGAATCCGACGCCGTTGAGTGCCGTAGATCCTCATCTGGGACTGGGTGCGTGGGCGATCGGCGGCGATACTGCCATCGCGGCGCACAGCGACCTCGCGGGCCTCGACGCCGCGGTGGCGGAGTTCGGTGGGATTCCGTGGTATCGGCCGGTGAGCCCGGTCAGAGATCCGTTCGCCCAGCAGAAGCGCACCCATGACGTGTGGTTCGCCGCGGACCCACACCTGGGCTCGGCCGAGAGTGGGCCGCGACGTCCGGACCCGCACGCCGCACGCCGCACGCGGCCCCAGCGGCTGTTCGAAATGCAACGGGAATTGGCCGCGGTCGAAGAACGGGGGGATGGGGCCGACGACCCCGCCGTGCTGGCGGAAATCGAGCTGCTCCGTGACGTGGTCGAGGCATACCGACAGCGGGAACTGGCGCGACAGGACCGTGAAACGGCGGCGCTGGCGGTGGAAGCCGACCCGCGGCAGCGCACACGGTTCCGGCGCAAGCGCGACGACGCGCAAACGGAGTTGGCGCGTCTGATCGGGATCGCCGACCCGGCCGAACTGTCGGATCGGGAGCGAGTGGCCGAACTGGTCGAGGAAGCCTACGCCGGGACGGCGCCGGACGCCTGGATCGAACCGGCCGAGATCCTGCTGGGTTATCACGTCCTGGTCGCAGAAGATGAGCTTTTCCGGCACTACGACGAGCAAGCGCAGCGCCTGGACATCCAGGCACACGGACAGCCGTTGCCGCTGGACGAGTTCGCCGCGTTGCCGGTTCCGGCGCGACACGAACTGGCGCGAGCGGAACTGTCCGGCGGCACGATCGCGTTCCGGAGCAATGCCGACGCGATCGAGTTCTTCCGCGACCGCTGGGACCTCTTCGCCGAGGGACTGCCGCAGCCGGCTGTGCGAGCGGTGCGGTGGGCGTACGGAGACGACGGCGACATCATCGACGCGAACGCCGCGTTCGAAGCTTTCCTGCGCGACCCGGACGGTCGACCAGCCGAAGAATGCGACCACATGCGGCAGATCGCCGCCGCGGCGCGGGTATTGCGCTTGACTCACGACACGGTCGTCATGGTGCCGCGGCCGTCCGCCGTGCTCGGTGACCGTGCCTCGGAAACGCTTCCCGGTACGGAGTTGCCCCTGCCGTCCTGCTTCGTCGGCGAGGTCGGTCCAGCACCGTCGAATCGATGGCGCGACAGCGAAATCTGGTATGTCCTCGTCCCCGCGGGAACCGCGGTGCTGTGGGTGGAAAAGATCACCGGGCAACCGGAGTTGATGGTCGTCCACGACGGCACTTTCACCGCGCTGCGCGCCTTCTCCGACCAGGGCCACCGACAGATCTTCGGCTACCTCGCGCTGGGCGAGCCGGACGACGACATCCCTCACCCGGACGGAGCGGGACCCGACCCGGCTCCGACCGATCCCCGTGACAGCGGACCGAGCCTGCCGTCGCCGGAACCCGAGGACGGCTCCGGTGCGGACGAGTTGCCCGCCACCGCCAGGGGAATGGTGTCGGATGAGAAACCCGGGGAATCCGCGGTGGCGCCGTCCGCACCCGGCGGGCAGCTCGAAACATCGAACGGCACGTCGACATGGACGCCGCCGGATCATTCCGCGTCCCGAAGCGTCGCGCAGTCGTGGACCGGGACGATGGTTCATGACGCGGATGATCCTTTCGATGGCCGTGACCGTGATCCTTGGGATCGTGGTCCGCGGCGGGCGCGGGGGCAGCGCTGGGTGGAAAGGATCGCGCAGGTCGATATCACTGGCGGTGGATGCGAACTGGGCGGCGCCCCGGAAAGCAAGCGACCGAATGCGCAAGAGAGTGCGTCCGATGACGGTAAGCCAGCTTCGGAACCGTCGCCCGTGCGGGACGTGGCGTCCAACCATCCCAAGTCTTCGGACTCGCGTGATAATGCGGTGGGTGGGGATGCGTATTGGGCTCGAGCGGATGCCCTTATCAAGGAGTTGATCGCACTCGATCCTGTTGCGTACCGGTACATGCGGGATATACCGCGGCGGCCCAAGGCGGGCGAGCCGTTCGGCGCGGACTGGGTCAGTAATCGTGGGGAGTGGTTCGACGCGTTGTTCTCGGGAAATACCGAGAAGCTGCGCACGGTGGAGTTGACGGACAAAGATCTGCTCGAGGTGGGCCGGATCCTCAAACGCGCCCCCGTTTATTCGGCGATGGCCCTGATGATCACGGCTGGTTTGTCGATTGATCAGTTGGCGCAAGGTGGCAAAGTCAGCTTGGAGACGCTGTTCATCAAACAGCGGAAGATTACGCGTGACGGTCGGACTGTCACCGTCTGGAAGTTCCGGACGTTGCCGATCGACGAGCCGCAGCGCCCCAGTACCCGGGACCTCAAAAAGCGGATCAGCAAGTTGACCGGATTCATGCGGGACACATCGTCCGACGAGCTGCCGCAATTGCTGTCGATTCTGTTCGGCAAGATGGAGTACTTCTCGGGCCGGCCGCTGCTGTTCGACGACTACGCCAAGATGCGCGAGGTGCTCACTGACGAGGAGTACGCGTTCTGGGTCGAACACTGCAAGAACGACCTCTGGTCGGCAGTGCATTTCCCGGGCTGCCGAGGGCTCGAAGCTCAAGGACCCGAATATCTGCGGGCACGGTATCTCAGTGCTGCCATCTGGTCGATGATCGGCAGCCGTGCCGCCGAGGAATACCTGATGGACGTCGTCGACAAGTATCTGCTCAGCACCGTTATTCGGGAGTCCCCGAATCTGCTGTTGGGTATGGGGGACGCCATCGCGGGCCTCGCCAACCTCCTTCTTCCCGGGGAAATCGGGTCGAAGGTGCGGGATACCTCCCGATCTGTCTTCGGCGGTCCCGGCGGTTGGCTGGGCCGGTTGATACGGGGTGCGGCAGATAATGTGGCAGACCGCGTGTACCCAGGTTCCGGAGGAAAGCGCCGCTCGGTCTTCGACCTGCTGGGCAGGATCGGGCGGCCGACCTCCGCCGGCGGTCGATCCGCTGCTGATGGTCTGGGCGAGTACGCGCAGCCGACAGCTGGGATGTCCGGCGACAGCGGGTCGGAGTTCGGTAACACTGCCGCACCGGTACCGAATGTGCCCACAGCCACAGGTGGGGTAGATGCAGTGCGGGATGGGGATGCCGCGGAGCAGGCGCAATCCGCGCCGAGTGCGCCGAGCCCGATGTCCGCGGACGACGAGGCCGGACTCGAGCTGCTGAGAGAAACCAGGTTTGCGGCGAGAGGGCTGCGTCTTTGGCTACACGGCGGAAAGGTTTTCACGCACAAGTACGTCGGCATCGAAGATGACACGGCCAACTTCAATCGCCGTTGGATTCAGGACCGTATACAGGGCCTGCGAAAGGCGGAATCAGCGATCGCTGACGCGCCGACCGCGCCACGCGCGGGCGGTCTGCTGGAATATGCGCGGGCGGTGAACCGAGTCAACATCGCTGTGCTCGCCTATTGCGGGTACCGCTTCGATTCGACGTTCGCAGCGGATGATCGTGCTCGGGAGCTGTTGAGCGCGGCCAGACTTGAAGTAGCGACTCTGCGCGAACTCGGCGGCGATACCCGCGAAGCGGACGAGCTCGAGGCTCTCGTGACGGTCCTGCGGTGGAACGACCAAGTACCCATGGCCGATGCGGAATCCGACGCCCACGCGCCGGCCACACAACCGGCGGCCGAGCCCGGCGATCGCGTGGTGATCGAGGATGCGTCGGCGGAGTCGACAGGCTCGGATCGGGTTCGGCAAGAAGATGATGCGTTGCTGCGGCGGCGTGCGGTGGGGCGTCTACAGGGTCATCGGGCCGCGTTGGCGTTGCTCGATGACGAGCAGGTCTGGGAGGTGTCGGAGCCGGAGGAAACGGCTGATCTCGGTGAGATTTCGACCTTGTTCGGTGCGCGAATGCCCGATGGTCGAGTGGTTCATTTCCGTCTGGGGGGCGATCCGCTTGGTTATCCGATCTTCATGTCTCCTGGTTCGCCGCTGGGCGTGGATGGTCCGTTGCCGGATATGACAGTGTTGGCGGAGCGGGGATTTGCTCTGATTCTGGTGGAGCGGCCCGGTTACGGTGCTTCGGATCGGAAAGAGAACCGGACCGTTCGCGATTGTGCCCGCGACATCATCTTCATCGCGACGGATTTGTTCGCTCTCGAGCATTACTCGGTAGTCGGTCGTTCCGGTGGTGGTCCGGCGTCTATCGCGGTCGGGGCGTTGGACCCTGAGCATGTCGACCGGATCGTCTCGCTCGTGGGCGGTGCACCGAGGGTCGTCGATCAAGTCGAGTGGGTTGACCGAGGAGAGTGGCTCCGCGACGTCGGAGGATTCAACAATAGTGTCTTCAGCACGGAGGACATGGCCGAACTGGCGGCGAAGATGAACGGGATGGCCGCCAATGTCGCACAAGACGGCGCCTCGATGCTTCGGTACATCGAAGATGATTTCACGCCGATGGATGAATGGTGGGCGGGCGCGCACTGGAAGCTGCTGACCCGCGGCTATGAGCGCGGTTTGCGTAATAATCCGGAGGCATGGGGGGACGATTCCGTCCAGGTGTCCAAAGATTGGGGTATCAGGTTCGCCGATTACAAAGTCCCTGTCGTTGTGGTTACCGGTGATGACGACCGGTTCGTGCCGGTCGAGCAGAGCCGAATGAACGCGGCGTTGATTCCCACGGCAACGCTGAAGCTCTATCCGGGCGTTTCCCACTTCATGGGCATGTATTCGTTGCCGGTCATCGTTCATCAGTTCGCGGCGGAGCGGGATGCGTACTGGCGTCGGGTCGGCGACGACGAAAGGATTCGGCAGATCCAGACCGTCAACTCGCTGCCGCTGTCGCTGCCGAACTGGTTCTACCAGCCCCGCGACCGTTGGGATGGGGACGTGGTGGAGCTGGTGAGCACCGACCATCTGGCGGACGGTCCGATCGGTCGGTCCGGTACTCGACCGGAACGCGCCGATGATGACGACGAACGCGACGATGGTGGTGACGATGACGGCGGTTCCGCGCCGACTCCGGACTCCGGGCCCCCGCCGCACAGCGGCCCCGCGGGTGCGGCGCAGTCGCCGGACCAGCACACCGTGTCGGACACACCGCACGACGATTCCTACGAGGCGGTGACAGACGGGCACAGCAGCGTCGACACCGACGCCCCAGACCACTCCGCGGTCCTCGGGCAGGCTGCTGACGCGCCCGGGGCCGGCGGCCTGCCGCACGAGGCTCTGTCTGTGGGTGATCAGCCGGGTGCGGTGAAGCGGAAGTCGGTGCGTGCGCGTGCTCGGCGGTCGAGTGCGGCGGCGGGTTACGGACATCTCGGCGGGCCGGGGCCGTTGATGCCTGATGAATTGGCGCGTGAATTGGCGGAGCAGGCGATTCGGCACGGGAGGCCGTTGGGTGGCCGCGGTAGCCGTAATTTCGAATACAAAGGCATTGTCGCGAGTGTGCCGAATGAGTGGATCGGTCTCGTCGATAAGCATAGACATATTCCGAAGCATGTGCTGTTGGAGTTCTTGGCTCGTAACGGTGTGCGTCGTGGTCCGAAATTATTGCAGGTGGTCAAGGGTTTCGAGTTGCCGGATGGGAGGGTACTCGGTCCGTCGATGCCGGTGCTGGTCGAACAGTTGGCAGCTGGCCGTACTCCGACGGGTACTGATCAGGTTCAGATGCAGGATCGGATTCTTTGGGAAGTCGCTGCTTTCCGGGATGAGGTGCGGAATGTGTCGGTGGAGCCGCTGCGGGAGTATCTGCCCGACAACCTGAAGAACGGAGATATGGCTGAGGTCATGCGCAGCCTCATCGTAGATGAGATGCGGGACTTCGACGCGAATAAACAGGTGGGCTGGGCTGAGAAGTTCGAGGCGTTGCAGATTCCTGACGAACCGTACGCGGTGCTGCTGGAATGGCTCGATTCGCTTCGTGACGTGCCGTCCGAGTTGCTGCACGGGGGTTTCACGCTGGACAAGTTGGTATTCGACCGCAGCGCGCTCACCGCCGTCACGGGGTGGGGGCAGGCGATGCTGGGTGATCCAGGTCTTGATTGGGCGACTCTGGATCTGAGCGTCGGTGGTTTCGTGCCGACGCATCTCGGTGGCCCGAACTTCCGGTTCTACCAGGATTTCTTGCATATCAAGACGGCTCTGCGCGCTACGGTGATGCCGTTGGATCAGCGTCAGCTGCAGACTTATGAGGTCAGTTTTATTGCTGCCCGTCGCCTTTGGGGCTTGCCGCTGTCGGGGTCGACTCAACTGCTCGTCGATGTCTTCGGTGGCGATGGCGCGAGCACCGAGAGTTCTTCGGATCCGGCCGACCGACAGCGTGTGTCGGCACCCACGCATTCCGAACCCGAGTCGAGCTTGGTCGTCGGTTCGCCACATGAGGATATGGCGAGATTGTTCGGCCGGTTTCACGAGCGGATGCAAATTCTGCGGGGATTGCTCGAGCAGTCCAAGGCCATCCTGTTCGACTTCGACGGCCCCATCGTGGATCTCTTCAGCGGCTATCCCGCCTGGAAAATCGCCAAAGAATTGGCGAACCTCGTCAAACCGCATGACATCAAACTTTTCGAAAAAGTGAAAAACGTCAGCGATCCGATGAAGGTGCTCCAGATCGTCCACGAGCACAGTCGCTGGCTCGGGCGCCTGGTAGAGGAAGAACTCAAGCAGAAGGAAATCGAAGCTGCTCGAAGGGCCGGCCCTCCGACTCCAGGTGCAGTCGCCGCGCTCCGGGCAGCCGCCGCCAGGGGGAAGGTCGCTATTGTCTCCAACAACTGCGCGGAGGCCGTGTGGGAGTACCTCAGGCTCCACGAGCTGGACGAATCGGGCAAGCTGAGCAAGCTCCGCACGCTGGACGAATGTGTGGACATAGTCGTCGGGCGCCACCCGGTACCGCACTATATGAAGCCACACAGAAGCCCGGTAACTACGGCAGCCAGAATTCTGAACGTAGCACCCGAAGATTGCGTTCTGATCGGGGACACGGCTGGCACAGATATCCTCGGCGCCATTGCCGCCAAGGCCCGCAGCATCGGCTATGCGAACAAGCTACCCAAACGGGAAAAGTTGGCTGACGCGGGAGCTGATGTCGTCATCGTGCATATGCAAGCCATAGCCAACGTATTGGCGCCACCGAACCCTCGTCGGGCCGCGGACCCTGGGCGTTCGGTATCGGTTGCGCCGGTCGCCGACGCGGACCGCACGGACGCTGAGAAATTCCGAGAGACCCAGGTGCTACTGCGTTTCCGCAATGGTGAGACGATCCCCGAGTCCGACCTCGCTGTGCTGGAAGTCGCCTTGGCCGGGGTGCGGGAACGCCTGGATGGGAAACCGGAGCTGCTGCGGTTGGCCGAGATCTACCTGCTCGGCCCCGGTGAGAAGGTGGTGCGGGGCGAGCCTGCGACCGTGTCGGTCCCGGCAGAGTGGTTGCCTGCCTGGTTCTCCGAGTCGACGAGCGTGGCGGACGGTCCGCCGGCCGTGGTGGTCTCCGCGCTGCGATCCGTCTTGTTGCGTCGCGAGCCGGAGTACCAGCGTCTCCAGCCGGACGAGGCGGATTACCTGCGGTTGCGGATCGCGGGTCTGTCCGACCGCGAGGCCATGGACGTCATGGGACGGCCAACGGCATTACACGCGTTGTCGTCCTTGGAATTTCAATCTCTGCAAGACTCCGTGATGCGGAAGATCGCTCCGGTGTTGGTGGAGGCGGCGACAGCAGCCGATCCGGAGCTGCGCGACCGTGCACGGCCGGTGTTGCTCGACAGCCTGGCTGTACGATTCGGACTCCACGAGCTAGCTATCCAAGCAGAGCTGGCAGAGGTCTGTTTCGCCGAGTCGGTCCCGGTGGTCACTGTTCCAGACGGTGTCAAACCCAGGACCGCCACCGTGCTGCGCGCGCTGGCCGCGCAGATGCATCACGATCAGCTGCGCAAGTTTCGGTTGCTGCTCGATCTGTTGGGGCGACAGATGACCGCACCGGAATCCGAATTCACGGCGGCGATCTTGGCGCTCGGGACGCCGTTGTTGTGGGGGGAGGAGTCACTTATCGCGGCGATGCGTGAGGACTATCCGGTACCGCACGCCGGATCGGAGCTGCTGGAGGTGCTGCGTGTCGCAGCTAGGGACACACATCCCGGTTCGCTGCGCTATGAGGACGATGCGCTGCGGCGGACTGCGCAGGCTTTGCAGGAGACGGGTGTCCCCGTGCACGACGTTCCGGCTCCGATCGAACCGGGCCGGATATGGGAGGACTGGGAGCGCCTGGAACTCATCGCCGGGACGGAATTGGAGTCCGTGGCGTCGTTGAAGAGCGTGCTGACGGCAGTGCGGCGGGGAGATGCAGACACCGCAGTGGCCGTGGTGTGGGATCGCTGGGATCGCCGGTATCGCCTGGTCGTGGTGATGTCGATGGACGGCGGTGGTGACCGCGGCGGCAAGGTCGGGCAAGGTCGGTCCGAGAGCGCAATCGGGGTGGTCGGCGACGGCCTCATGGTGGTGTGGGATTCGGCGTTGCACGGGCCGTTCGAGTCGAAAGAATGGCGCTACTCCGGACTCATGCGGGCGACCGCCCATCCCCTAGAGGTATGGGCCGGATTCTTCGTCAAGGAAGAGGGCGACGCGACGCCCGTGCCGAGGAAGCCCTTGACAGAGCGTTCCCATGATCTGTCGAATCCCCGCCGCGAGCGGATGCCGCATGGCTCGTTGGACAGCCCGCTCGCCGAGAGCGGGTCTGACACCGGCCCCTCCGATGGAACCGCACGCCCCTCCCCGAATTCGACCGATGCCGGCGGACCACCCGCTGGTACCAACGCGTTCCGCCACATCGGATTCGATTTCTTCGCCCCCAACGCCTACCGCCTCGCCGGCAAGAAGAAGCAACCGCTTCTGACCGACTACTCCCTGGCCTTCCACCACAACGATGCCAATGATGGCGATAGTGTGTTCTGGAATCTGCCAAGCGGCTCTTCCCGCAACGCCCAGGACTCGACACCCGAATCTCCGGCCGGCGCCGGCAACACCGGGGAGGAAACCCCGACCAGCGACGGATCGGTCGAGTTCGAGCCGCCGGACGGTTCGGCGGTAGACGGCGAAACAGGCGCCCTCGCGCCGGGATCGGTCGATGGGCGGCCTACCGACGGGTCGGGCGAGCTGGGCAGACGCGGGCCGGTTCCCGACCCGACCGACCCGGAACATGAGTCGATAGGCGCCTGGCTCACCGCGATCCTCGTGCACCATGAAATGCGCCGGCAGCAACTCGCCGATCACATCGGCCACGACCTCGGCACGATCGAGAAAGTCGAGAACGGTGGCGTCGTCAGCCTCGACTTCGTCCGGAGGTGGTGTGCGGCCCTCGGTGTCCCTGGTGACACGTTGCGTTCGGCGGTGCAGCATTTTCTGGTATCCGAATACTCGCGCAGCGACCGACCCGAGGACGAGGATTTCTGGCAGCTCCTCGACGCACCGCAAGACTCGGCGATCCTGGACCGGATCCTTGCGCGATACGAGCACATAGCGCGCGACGCCGCAGACCGCTGGCGTGAACTGCCCGAACCCGAAGAACTGCGCATCGAACGCTTCCGCGAAGCGATTCGGACTGCGATCAAGGTCCATGTCCCGGGCGACACGTTCGACATCCGCGCCTGGGACGCGTGTCGGACTGTGCGGCTGCGGTCGCACATCGAATCGAAATTCCCGGGCCTGGACAGTCGGACCCGAGCCCGAGTGGTCCGGGTCTACACCTACTTCAACCGCAGCATCGACGAAAACAAGGTCAAACCCGACGGGGCGGAAATCGCCCGGGCACTCGGCCTGACATCGGCCGAAGTCTCGACCGCACTACAGGTCATCGCCAGAAGCACGCTGTCATCGGATGCTCAGCAGCAGAAGGGAATTGACGAGATCGGATTCGCCGATATCCCCGGCGACAGCGGGTTCGCCTTCATGGTACTGGGGGCTCTGGTGGATCTGCACAACCGAGCGATGGGCACGGACTGGAGCGGGCTGTTGGGGCTCGCGCCAGAAGACGTCGAACGACTGGCCGTGGAGGCCCGCGGAGTGTTGCGTACGTTCGGCCGGCAAGATCTGTCGGACGATTCCGGCCAGCCATCCGAACACCTCGAACAGCAATCGAGGAATCCTGGTCCGATCGGGCTGTCCCACGACAACAGTTGGCGTCGGTTGCCGCCTTACCCCTCGGCGAGCCACTGGATGACGAATGCGCGGGATTTCCTCGATCGCTGCTACGCGGGGAATCCCGAGCCGGTCGTGCACCAGGTCCGGTCCGATGTCGACACCGGCGCGGCCAACATCACCGGAGCCGACAGCGGAATATCACCCGATATCGTGCCCGGCGACCTGGTCAGCATGAATGGCGGTCCGCCGGGACCGTGGACCGACGGGATCGACTGGCAAGTCCGTGGTCTCGTCGTGCTGTGCAACGAGGTAGGACCGACGATCAGCGCGTGTGCGGGTCACCCCGAACATCGGGAATCGGCCTGGAAACAGCGTTTGGTGCGCTATTTGCTGCCCGATGAAGCGACCGCGGCAGAGGTCGTCGACAAGATCCTGCCCGCAGCGCTGAGCGCGTCGACAGACCGAATACAGATCGAACTGCGTCGCGGTGACGTCTTGAACTTGCCGGACGGCATCCGATATCCCATGATCCGGATACTGTTCCTTCGCGCGGACACCATGTCGGAAGCGGAGTACTTCACCGAAGTGGATTCGGTCACCACCGAATTCATGGAACTGCTGCTGCGCGAGTTCCTCGAGCCCGAGGTGTTCGCTCGCGCACTATCCGATATCGAAAGTCGAATCGAACACGGTGCTCTCGCACTCGACGCCATACATCAACAGCGGCTGGCGCGCGACATCACCGACCGAACGTTCCTCGCCGTCGGCCGCGTCCTCGACCCCGCGAATCCGAACATCAGGCAGGTACTCGACGCAACGTACGAAAACGTCATCCACAACCACCTCGAAACTACGTCGGCGGTAGCGAACCCGTTCGTCAACTGCGCGAACGCGGTTGAGGTCGGCGAGGTGCTGCGCAATACCGTCGGGGTCGCTCCGGCCGGGTTCGATATCGAGGGGTTCGACCTCGAGACGGCGCGGGAGTGGGCGTTCGCGATCTATACGAACGCGCCCAAGTATCCGCAGATCGTTGTCGCGGAAGCGCGAGTCGGTGTGGTGTGGAGTAGTAAGCAGATCGCCTTTGCGAAACAGGGTGTCGTGGCGGGTAAGCCGTACACGCAGGCGTTCGTGTTGGGTGCGGAGTGGGCGACCGACCGTGGGAAGTTGGTAGCCGACTGGGCGGCCCTGGTGGCGGCCAGGCGAGCGGTGGGTCCTGTCGACCAGCCTGGGCGCGGTCTGGCGGTCCGCCAGTTCGCGGACGCGATGATCAAAGCGGGTGACAAACGGGCGGTCCAGTACGCCCAGGGGAAGTTGGTCGAGCGGTTCAACGCGGGTCGGGATTGGAATGCCAATGCGTTCGAGGCCGCGCTGTGGGATGAGTTCGGCAGTTATGCACGCAGGGACGACGGCACCTTCGATTATCGCGCGGCCGTGTTCGGGGCGTTCTGTGTGGTGGCGCATGACGAGTCGGCGGCGTCCGCTGGTGAGCGGTTCTTGCACGACCTGGTGGTGCGATACGCGGACATGGCGTATCAAGCGCGACTGGCCGAATCGGCCGCCGAGACGGAGCGGCCCGACGAGGACGAAGGCGACGACGGCTCCGCGCTACCGCTGGATCCTGGACCGGCGCCTACGGGCGGTCCAGCGGGTGGGGCTGAGGTACTACCCACGTCGGAGGACGTTGAATCACGTCCGGATGACGCCGCGGATGCGTCGATCGCGCCGATCCTCGGTGAACAGAATCCGGGAGTGATCGGCTACACCGCGATGGGCCCGGCCTCGACCAGGCCGACGGATCGTAAGCTCGCGAAGTTCTCCCCTCTCGGGCTGGATCTGGCCCATGTCGAGCGGACGAACCACACGATCGAGAACCACTCCGGCCCATACGATCCGGGACAGGTGACCGCGCACAGCGGCGACGGCGCGGACGCGGTGCCGCTACCGGGCAATGGCGGTTCCGGCGATGCCGCGTCCGCGGACCGACCGGAATCGGACCCGCCGGCGGGTCGGTCGTCGGTCGACGGCGAACCCGGCGACCGCATGCTTGCGGGCGACCCGGCGGGCACTCACGATTACGCCGCGCCGGTCAAGCGCCCTCGCACCAACTTCGGCGAGTTCGATCTCGGCCCGGTGCAGCTGTCGGACCCACCCGGGGAACGGATAGGGCGGGCCCAAATAACCCTGTCGAGCCGGCGAGTCCGTTTGCAGTCCGCTGGCGATTACAAGGCGGCTCGTCGGCTGGAGGGCCAGATCAAGGAGCTCGGCCAGCTGGGCTGGAAAGGTCTCAAACGAGTACCGCTAGTGATCCGCGACTCGGGCGAGGCTGCCGATGTTCGGTTGCTTAGACACGGCATTCGTGTCGGCAAAGGCTTCAAAACCAAGGGCCTCGACGAGGATATGAAGTTGGATATCGCGCGTCGTCTGGTGCGTGCTCTGGTCGACCAGGTCGGGTTCGATGTCCGTGTTGTGGACTTCGTACCGATGGAGCCGGATGTGTTCTGGCGTGTCGAGAAGGGTGTGGAGGTTCGGGAGCATGGGCTGGCGGAGCCTTGGTCCTTCGCCCGGTCGATTACGTTCAACACTTTGTATCTCGAAGATCCCGAATTGTTGGCGCGTAACTGGGCGCAGCTGATGGGATCGCGCCCGGTGCATGGTCAGGCCGAGGACCCGGTGCGTGGAATAGTCGACAGGGCGGTTGCCGAGGCGTTGACGTTGGTGGCCGACGAGCGGGCTGTCGATTCGGTGCTGTTGACCTTGAATGAACTGTTCCAAACCGGCGACCGTTCGACATCGTTCGATGCCTGGTTGGGAACGCAATTCGGTGAGCTGTCGGGCCTGGGTGCCGGTGTGCGCGACAAGCGTGCTCTGTTGATCCACTCGTTCGCCGCGGTGGAACGTCTCGGCGCCGCGGCTGGGCAGGGTCCGGTTGCGCTGCATGCTCTGCTGCGGCGGACCGCTGCCGCGGCGGAGCATGCCGATGCTCGGGTCACCTATATGTTGACCCTTCACAAATCAGCGTCGGGTGCGGAGCAGAAGGCCAAAGCTCTGCTCGTGCGACAGCTGACCACGCTGGGTGTGCGGACTTTCGGGCTCGACAACCGGGCGGTCCCGGTTGAGGTCGTGCAAGAGTGCGTTGCGACCTTCGAGATCCTGTTCTGGAGATACCCGGTGTTGGCGATGATGGCCAAGGATCCCGAGCGAGGGGTGCCGCGTCTGGTGGTCGGAGCACCCCGAGGTGGCGATGTCGCGACTCGGTTTTTGGTGCTGGCTGAATACACTGAGGATTCGCTCCACGGCGAGGAGATCGCGAGCAGCGTCCCGGACTCTGGCGAAATTGTGTTGAACCTACTGTGGGTCGGTTCTTTTGACCATCTGTATCACAGGGTGAGCGATGACGTCCGGTCCGGGTGGCGTCAGGGGGTGCGGGATCGCCCGATACCGGTGGTTCTGTTGCACGTGATCGGCCAGTGGCTGCATGCGATGCTTCCGCTCCAAGGACCGGAAGTCGATGGACTCAGAAAGACTTTCGCCGCCTCCGACGTACCCGCGGAGATGACTTTCGATGCTTGGTTGCGTACTCAGTTCTCCGATTACTGCTTTCGCGATGGAGTTTTCGACGTGGAGGCTGCGATCGAGGATTCTTTCACCATTGGCGAGGTCCGCGGGTTCGTTCCCCACTGGAATGCTCCGCTGGACCTCACCGACGGTGAGAACTCTTTGTATCAGCGCCTGCGTCAACGCATCTCCGAGCAGGCCGAGCTTTACGAGCAGGATCACGATCCGCACGGTGGGCGGGTGCGGAATCCACCGGGTGCTATCAGTGCCGTCGAGACGCCTGCGGGACCGGCTGACTCGATCTTCTATCGGACGGTGCGCGAGCCCGCGGTGCGGTATCGGCATATGGGTGCCCCCGCGGGGGACGATCGTCCGAGGATGTCCGCGCTGGTCGCGCTGGATGCGCTGCGGATGGCCGCTGGTCCGGGGGCGAACGTAGTCGAGGGAGCGCATTGGGCGGGTGCTGGCGTCGATGACGTCTGGGTCGGCTGGGATATTCACCGCGACAGCGTGTTCGGCGCCGATCCGCTAGGACTGCGGCAGTTCGCGGGCCGGGAGCATCGACTGGCGATTGCGGTCGCCCCGGCTATGCGTGAGTTGTTGCCGCAGGTCCTGCATGCCTTTCCGGGTTCGGAAGTGATGGTGGGCGACTGGGCGACGAATTTGGTGCTGGTCAGCCGAAAGTTGCCAGGTGCCGCGCGGGAGGGCGATGCCTTGTCGGCCATGGCCGACGAGATTCGGTACACCGGTGAGTTGCTGTTGCGGCGGTTGGCGCGAGTGCCGTGGGATGCGTTGGGCGATGTGGTTTCTGGTGTTCCGCGTACTGCTCGTGATTTCTTGCGGCTGATGCTCGGGCGTGCTCGGGAGGCGTTCGAACCGTATCGGGTGGCGGTGCAGGGGTTGCGGTCGGTCGACGTGGTAGAGGCGTTGCGGCACGTGGAACTTCGTATCGATGAGTTGGATGACAGGCCGTTGCAGTTGGCGCCGATCGCGTTCGATGGCACGAATATCTTGTTCGCCGATGATCAGGTTTCGGGGGTTACCGGTGCTCTGGGTGTGGTCGATAAGTCTTGGTTGTGGGCCTGGTTGGCCACCAAGCACCCGGGTTTGGTGCCCCAGCAGTATCTGGACGGCAACGCCGAGATCTACATGCAATTCCTCGCTGTGTGGTTTGCCGCCGAACGATTGGCGGGCGTCGCGACGGGGGCGGAACCGGAGCTCCCCTCCGAGGTGGCCGAGGTGGCCGAGGAAGCAGCGGACGTCGCGTCTGGCACTGCGCAGGCAGTGTCGCCTGGATTGTCGAGCGTGGTCGAGGAAGTGGGGGATGTCTCGGCCGAAGCTCGACCGGCACTTCCGCCAGGGGATGAGTTCCGCCCAGTGGGCATGCCCGAAGGGGCCGGTCGGGACATGACCGTGGACGACGCCGTGTGGATCACCGAGGAAGTGCTCCGTCTGGGCGAAAAGTCGGTGCACCACGACGGTGTCTATTACACCTACGGCGGCTACCGAGTGTTGGTCGAGGCTCCGCCCACGTCGCACCTGCGAGATGTTCGACACGACGATGCGGCGGCGTTCCTGGCCCGGCACGGCGTCGGCTGGCTGTCTCCGGTGTTGTATGTGCTGGGTGGCCAGGCCATGGCGGGCCGTGGACGGGGCGGAGAGGTCACGGAGCACGACGGGTGGTCGGGCGGGGTTCGGTTGCGGGGCGGGATCGTGGCGGACGAATCGACTCGCATTCTGTTGATGCGTAATGAACGTGACGCTCGCCCCGCTACCCGGGAGGATCTCGCCCGGCACGGGGACCGCATCGTGGCGTCGTTGCAGGAGCAGTGGCGGCAGATGGAGCGGATACCGCGGGATGACTTGATGGACTGGCTGCGTGCTCGGCGCTCCGACTCGGCCCTGTACTACGCCGAACAGGAACGACCGGATCAGGTCGAAAGCTTTTTGCGGAGCGAAACGAGTTCCCGAGGTCATTCTTTCCGGGACTTGCGGGAGGCCGGTTTGGCGGAAGTCTTCGACGGGTTGGGGGTGCCGGCGGACCGGCCCTACGACGAGATCAGCGAAGCGGACGTCGTAGAGGAACAGCTACGCCTGCTGCAAGCCGAACTGAGACCGCAGGACCTGTGGGTCGACGCTGATGGCAACCTGGTCGACGTCACCGGATTGGATTCGCTTCGGCTGGGACCGAGCGGGTTCGACCTGGCCGCCCTCGAATCACACTGCGAACAACCACTTTCCGTCCCTGGTATATCCGACGGCCCGAATATGGCTATCTGGCGGGACCTGATCGCCGTGTGGGTCGCCGTCGAACGGGCGGTCGACAACCTAGGCCCCGACCCGGACCAGGGTTACCTGGCACGGTTCGAGGATGCACGGCGCGTGTGGGGGTTGCCCGCCGAGGATGGTGCGGCAGTTTTCGCGGCCGTGGCGGACAGTGCGGCCGCCCGGGCGGTGCCGCCGATCACGGGTGGTCGGTCGAGTCGGCACCGGCATGTGGTCCGGGCGGAGGGGGAGGTGCTCGACGGCGGCCGCGCGGCCGCCGCAGCGCGCGAGGCGGGCAGTTTCCTGGGGCACTTCTTGGCGGAGTGGTCGCCCGCACAGGCTAAGCACTGCCATGCTGCGCAGATCGCACTGGGTCGTGCGGTGCGACATGCGTTGCGGGTCGCCGAAGACGGTCGGGTGGAGCTGCTCGTCGAGAACGTTTGGCATCCGCGTGGGCGACGGTCTGTGCAGGTCCGATTGCTCTACACCGGGTCGGCGCCGTTCACCTCGGACAGGCTGCCGAAGCCGGTGCAGGAATCGTTCGTCTCGGTGAGCGCATCGGCGCTGGACGATCGGGACGAAGGGTGGGCCGAATGGTCATGGGAATTCACCCTGTGCACGGTGGATATCGGGAACGATGAGGTCTTCGACGTGCGGCTCGTTTCCGACGGTGAACGTCGGGTCACGCACGCTTTCCCCGACGGTCCGGCCGCGGGCCGCGGTGAGTCGGCCGCGACCGATATGCCCACGCCCGACTCCGGTTCGGGCCGCAACGGCGAAGACGAGAATACGGAGTTCGAGCGCGGCACCGGGGCGCCACCCGATTCGACCGCGCCGGTCGTGGTCCCGGCCGATGCGATGGACCACGAGTGGTCGGTCCTCGACGGTGTGCACGACGACCCGGACGCGGTGCACCGCGCGATGGCGTTGCTTCCCCCGGACATGCGTCGCGTCGCCGAGGCGCGGTATCTGCGGGGGGTAGCGCTGGCTGCGCTTCCTGCCGCCCTGCCCGATATCGCGGACGTCGGCGGGCTGGTGAACGGAGCATGGCAGTGGCTGGACTTCCAGCTGCACGGCGACGACCGGCCCCTGGACGTCCGAATGTCAGCTCTGGTGAACAGCCCGCGCACCACCGCCGAAGTACGGCAGCACTGCCTCGCGCGGTTGCGGCGTTCGACGGACCGTGAATTCGCTGAACTTCGCTTCTTCGAAGGGCGCACTCTGGAGCAGACCGCGGCCGCGATGGATATTCACCTGCCGACCGCCCACCGGTTAGAAATTCGGTTGACGCCGCAGGTGATCGGTTTATTACGCGCACAACTGTCCATGCCGGGCACTGTCGATGCTCGCACGAGCGGCCAAAGCCAGGTAATCGTGTCGCCGTCGAAGCAATACGCGGTGTGGGGAGGCAGCGACCGTCTGAAATCGATGAGCACCTATGCGGCCGATGCGTTGATCGAGACGGCGTTCCTGTTCGGACGTCGGGAGCAGGGCATCGGCGTAGATCGTTATATCGTCGGTGATTTCGTGGTCGAGGTACCGACCCGCGAGGCGACGCTGCCGCAGGCGGAGCTGCAGCGGCTCATGCTGGAACACGGTGTTCCGTTCCTGCAGAGAGTGATCCGAACCCGGAGTGGGGTTCGGACACCCGACGGACGCGTGGTCGAGGTCATGATTACGCGTCTTCCGGCGGGACCGCGAGTGTCTCCAGCGAGGTTCCGTCAGAACGACACCTTGCTGGTCAACGTGCTCGGTATCTTCCGACCCATATTGTCGCAGGTTCCCACTCGCACACTGTTGGTCCCGGGTGAGCCAGTCGCTCGCAGCAAAATGGAATACCTGGGTGACAAGGTGTCAGAAAGGCTACAGAAATACGAAGAATGGCGTGCGGAGTTCCGCGCTCTCGCCGGTGATTTGGCGATTCCGTGCAATCCGTTCGAGCCGGTGATCGCTGCTGCGAATGAAATGATAGATGATGAGGTGTCCATTGTTCACGGACAACTCCTACACAGTGTCTTCGCTGAATCGTCCAGTTCTGACGATATGGTGGTGGGAAATTGGCATTCCGCCGAGCTGGGCGATCCGGCTCTGGATACGGCCAGTCTTCCGCGATTCGACCTTGCTCTCCCCTTTCCCACCCACAATGTAGACATATGGCGCAAATTCGTGTCGATCAGCAACGTATTGGACCGCACTGCCGAACACGCCAGGGCTGGTGGCGGCGGCGTCGCGCACGACTCCCGCTATCTGACCGACTATGCCGCTGCGCTGGACTTGTGGGGTCAGTCCGCCCGAGGTTCGATGCGTCGAGTGCGTGAGGTTTTCGAGAGTACTGCGGCCACGACCGGTGCTTCGTCGGTCGCGTTGCCCCTACCGCCGATCGCGGACAAAAATATATTGCGAGAAAACGGGCGATCACTCGACCCGGCGCAGACGATGCTGCGAGTTGAGTTGGCCCGCCGCAGAATGGTGCAGCGAATGCACGACTGGCCCCTGGAACAGGCTGAACAAGCCGGCCAGGCGACCAAGGGGTTGTTGTCGCACGTGCTACGCGAGACAAACGGGCCGGTGTGGTGGCGAGTGCAGGAGACTCGCGGTCCGTGGATGGACCGGGTCATGCGGATCTGGATCGGAGGCGACGGAACCGTCGAACCGCATCCAAATTTGTTGTCCGACCTTGCCGGAATTGTGGGGCCGACGGAAGTCACCGAGGCGGAACCCAACCGCAACGGAGTGACCCGCGAGTACGGATTCACGCTCGTGTTGCGGAACTCCGCGGCGATGACCGAGTTCTATTCCGAGCCATGGGAGACCGACCTCGGGCATTTCCTGAGTTCCCGCGCCTACCGTGCGAAGGGTGAGGACAAGAACACCGGCGTCGATATGTCGACGCGAGACGCCAAGTTGCTGACCGACATTGCCAAGCGCGCTCCGAAACGTCTCGCGGGAATGCACAACACGGGCGCCGACGTCGTCGACAGCTTCTGGGTGCGCGAGGCGAAACCCGTCGCGCCCGGCGACGTGGATTTCCGGTTTTGGGCGCCGGAACACGAGTCTCGGGTACTCGCGGCCCTGGTAGCGCACAAGGTGGAACTCGCGCCGAGGCTGTTGGCCGAAATCCAGACCCCCGAGGGTAAGAAACAGATCTTCCGCTACGTCAACGGTCATCCGCCGTCGAAACTGGAGGCGCAAGGGCTGTGGAAGATCCTCCAGGATACGGCGACACGGCTACAAAATCAGCTGGCCAAGGTGCCTCGGACGGCGTTGCCCCGGCCGCAGCGGATGGCGCCGGAACTGCCGCTGCCGCCGATGAACGACGACGTCGCCGAACAGGTCGAATATGACAACATGTTCGAGATGTGGGTGCTGCGAAAGCACCTGCGACAGCATCCCGGGCTGCGGGAGAAATTCGCCGCGTTGGGCGTGCCGGAGCTGCCGTTCGCGCCGATCGACCCGAATTCCTTCGAGCCGGAACGCGGCCAAGTGATTCACGGCGACCGCAACCTGGACAATGAGCATGTCCATCAGGACCGGGTGGCCGGGCTCGTCGACTGGGAGCTGGCCAGGTGGGGTCGGCGGTCGCAAGACGACGCGATCGCCTATCTCCGTAGCGGAAAGTTGCTGATACCAGGCGCCTATACGCCGAACTTCTACAAGTTCCTGGACTTCGGGCATATCCAACGGGTCGTGCACGACGTGATCAAACTGCTCACCCACGACCTGACCCCGGATCAGCGCAGCGCCATCCTGATCGGCCTGTGGGACAGCCTCGAGGTCTGTCGTGATCGGCTTTGGCAGGTGAACGGCTCGCTGACCTGGGACGAGTTCGTCAAAATCCTCACTCCCGACGACGAACCGTCAGCGAACACGTCGAACAACGAACCACCCTCCCGGTCCGGACCGGCGGATTCGGCGACAGTGCCCGCCTTCGATCCCGGGCCAGGGTTGGGCGTGTGGGTGGGCGGCGGCGATACCGGGGTCGGGGTGCCGGTCGGTCGCGAGGCGTCGATTGCCACGCCCGGGCCTGGTGCACCGGCCGGGAGCGCAGCGTCCGAACCCGCTGTCTCATTGCCGCCTGCAACGGCGGCGGATAAACCGTCAGGGCGCGGTCTTCCGTCCGGGATCGTGGGCATGGGTGACCATTTGGGTGAGGTGAAGCGGGAGTCGGTGCGTGCGCGGGTGCGGCGGTTCGGGGTTCTCAAGTCTACCGGTGGTGGTGGGGCGCGCGGAGATGCTGGGCAGTCCGAACAGGTGGCGTCGCCGGATTCTGGTGGTGTGGGTGGCGCGGCTCGGAAGGAATTGTCGCGTCCGGCGGCGAATTACGAATTTTTGGGTAGCAGGCGTGGGCCGTTGATGCCCGACGATATAGCCCGTGTGGTGGCGGAGCGCGCGATTCGTCTCGGTAGGCCGTTGGGTGGTGAGGGTAGCCGTAATTTTGCGTTCGATGGTCTTGTGGTGAGCGTGCCGAAGGAGGATCTGGGCCTGGTCGATGAGGGTAAGCGTATTCCGGAGCATGTGACATTGGAGTGGTTGGCCCACAACAGAGTTCAAGGCGTTCCGAGATTGTTGCAGGTGGTGTCGGGTTTGCAGTTGCCGGATGGCCGGGTGTTGGGTGCGTCGAGGCCGGCGCTGATCAAACAGCTGGAGCCCGGTGACATGGTGACCCGCACCGGCCTGGTCCAGAGGCAGAAGCAGATCCTGCACCGTCTTCGTCTTTTGCGGTATCGGTTGCGCAAGGTTCCGTTGGAGCCGTTGCGGGATTATTTGCCCGGTTCTCCGGAAGACGGGGATATGGCCCAGGTCCTGCGTAATCTGATCGAGGAGGAGATGCTCGTCCTCGATGCGAATAAGCGGGGGGGTTGGGCGGAGAAGTTCGCGGCGTTGGAGATTCCTGACTATCCGTTTGCTGTGTTGCAGGGTCGGCTCGATTCGGTCCGGGAGGTGCCGTTCGAGTTGTTGCACGGGAATCTCGTGCTGAGCAAGTTGGTGATCGATCGTCGTGGTGGGACGTTTGTCACCGGTTGGGGGCGGGCGATGTTGGGGGATCCGCGCTTCGATTGGGCGACTTTGGATCGGAGCATCGGTGGTTACGCCGCAACGGATCTCGGTGGCCCGAACTGGTCTCTCTATAAGGATTTCCTGCATATCCAGTGGGTTTTGCGCGCGACGGTTCTGCCGTTGGATCAGCATCAGCGGGACAGCTATGCGGACAGTTTCATTGCTGCCCGTAACCTTTGGGGTCTGCCGCTGTCGGGGTGCACGCAACTGCTCGACGACGTCTTCGGTGCGAACACCGCGGATTTTCCGGATCCGATGGGTCCGCGGCACGCAGCGTCGACTACGCGCTCGGATGCCGCGTCCGCGGACCGCGCGGAATCGAACTCGGCGACGGATCGATCGTTGGTCGAAGAGTCGTCCGTGTGGGAAGAACAGAGCACGTTTGACCAGGATCAGCAAACGAACGCCCCGCAGCCGCAAGACCCGCTCCCGGAACCATCGGCGGAGTCGACCGCGACAGCAGCCGAAGCCGACCTGCCGGGCAACCAGAGTGATGATCCGTCGCTGGATCTCGATACCACAGCAGTGGGTCTCGAAACCACAGCAGAGCCTGACCGCGATGCGGTGCCCCTGGCGGTTGCCGCTGTCCCAGATGGGACGCGGGTCGCAACGGTGGTCGACGCCGCCATGCCGAGAGACGAAGTCGTCGAGGTGGACGACCCCGAAAGTCTGTGTGCTGTTCTGGAATCCACGGAGCATGTACTGGTGCAGTTCGATGGCCCGATCTGTGACTTCTACGCGCACCTTTCGCGGGCAGAGATTGCCGACCGGCTCTGCGAGCGCCTGACGGAGGAGGGTTTTCACCTCCCGCGAGCGGTCGTCGAGGCGCGGGATCCCATGGCGGTGTTGGATTTTGAGCAGCACAATTTCAATCACGCGTTGCGGTTTCGGATCGCAGATGTGCTCACCGAACTCGAGGTGGAAGCCGCACGTTCCGCCGTGCCGACGCCAGGCGCGCGAGCGTGTCTCGAGGCGCTGGAGCGCAGTGGGCGTCCGCTGGTGGCGGTCGCTCGCGTCTCGGAGGAGGCGATGCGAGAGTATCTGCGCGGCCACGGCCTGGATAATCTGATCACCACAGTGATCGGTCGACACCTTGGTGGCAACGATCCAGAGTTTTACGAGCCGAACTCCTTGCCGTTGGAGGCGGCCCTCGCTTTCCTCCGCCTGAACGCTGCGGCCCCGGAAAGGCAGTGCACGGTGATCGGCGATGCGATCACCGTCGCGAACAGCCACGGCCTGCCGTTTATCGGGTACGCCGCCGAGCCGGGCAAAGCCGTGGCGCTCGCTCGGGCGGGCGGCGATGCCGTCGTCACCGACCTGCATCGGATCACCGCGGGCGTCTCGGCAATCGACGATGCGGGGCTGTCACCGCGCTCGCCGGGATGGGCGTTGGTGCGGGCCGCCCAAGGCGGCGACGATGAGGCGTTCGGATGGCTGCACGCGCGTTATCGGGAAGCGGTGTATCAGGCCGTCTTGTCGGATCCCAGGTGGGCCAGGGTCGGGGCCCTCCAAGCGGAGGACGTCATGGCGGAGACGTTCCGGCGGGCCGCCCGTGACATCGCGACGCTACAGGTCGGGCGAGTGAGTATCAAGAAATGGTTCGTCGCTATCGCCAAAGGCATTGCGCGGGAGCACGAAGAGTTCATCGAATTCCGCAGTCGGCTGTACGCCGCTTATCGCGTCGATTTGGGTTTCCCGATGTCCGATCAGTGGGGTCGGGCGTTGGCCGAAGCCGACGAATCGGCGCTGGAGGGTGGCCTCGGACAACTGTCCCGCAACCAGCGGCGGGTGTTGATGCTGCGATTCCGGGACGGACGGTCGACCGCCGATATCGCGAAATGGACGGATCTCGGTGACAATGGTGCGGTCCGGGCGCTGCAGCGCGATGCTCTGCGCCGGTTGGCCGGATTCCTCGCGGGAGCGGATGTGGAGGCTTCCGCGGAGCAGTCGAGCGCCCGCCAGTCACGGCCTCGCTCGCGCCGGGCCGTGACCGGGTCTGTGCCCGGCGATATCCGTCCGGGTACGCAGTACCAGTATCTCGGCGGCGAATCCGGTGTGGTGATGACCCTCGATGAGGGACTCGAGGTATTCCGGAGATCTCAACTTCCGGGTGTCAAGAATATGTCGGGTTTCCCTAACATAAGCAAGCGTGTCGACGATCTCGTGGTGCGGTATCTGACGCCGGGCGCCGCGGATAGTCCGAATTTACAGTTGTACAAACATGAGAACGAGGTGCTGGCAGTCGCGGGTCGGTATGTCGATCGGATTCCTCGGGTGCTGGGCGAGTTCGACGGGACGCTGCCCGATGGTCGGCCGGTGAAGTTTTCCATTCAGCGGTTCATCGAAGGCCGTAGGCCGACGGAAAGTGAGTTCCGATATCTGGTAATACCTGAGGTGCAGGTCATCCGCAACCAGCTGAGTGAGATACCGCTGTCGGAATTGCCCGCGCCCGCCCTGCCGTGGCCCACCGGCGACGATACGCGGGGTGTCCTCCTCCGTCTGATCGAGGCCGATGAGCGGAATTTCGATAGGCACAAGGACGAATTGGCCGAGATATTCGAGGCCTTGGGCATGCCCCCAGGTGGGCCGATGGCGGCGGTGCGTGCGGCCGCGGCAAGCTTGGCGCCGAGGCGATTGGAGCTGGTGCAGGCCGATATCACCGCAGGGAACGCGATCATCGACGAGCAAGGTCGTGTGACCGTCATCGACTACGGGATAGCATTCCTGGGAGATCCTGCCTACGACTTCGCGGTCGCGAACCATCGCGAAATGGGCTATGTCAGGCCCGGCCTCGGGGGCTGGAACGGACACGTCTACAACCAATACCTCCACGCTCAGCGGGTTTTGTACGATGCCATCAAGTTGTGTCTGCACGACGTGAGTCAGGACCAGAGGAACGCCATCATCGATGGCTATCGGCACAGCCTGGCCTCTTTCCGCGAAAGCCTGGGTCTCCGCCCGCTGGGGGATTCGGAATACCGTCGGATCATCGACTTGATGCTGCGGCACAACGCCAGGATGCGGCGGGAGACCGGCCCGGGCGGATCACCCGTCGCGGAGCACGTGTCGACCGAGTCCAACCAGCGGCAACCGACTGCAGAGCGTCCTGCCGAAGCTTCGACAATCGCGTCGCAGGCGGCCACACCCGCCACCGCGACTCCGCCGCCTTCGCCCGAGCAGAGCGCGCCTCGGCCGGAAGCGGGGCGTGCGGTTCCGTCCTCGATCGAGGCTTTCGACGAGTCCGGTGCAGAACTGGGCGACATGCCGAGCCCCGATCCCGAATCATCCGAGGCGGCGCGACCCGATGGCGTTGACGGCGAGTCCTCGACCGCCACGAACGAGAGGTCGGGGGCCACCGACGATTTCGTCGTCGGCGGGCTCGGGCTGCCTACGGGCGTCGCGGCGGTGGAGATCATCGGTGTCGATCCGACCGCGGCGTTGGTGCCTGAGGAACAGGTACTGGTCGAAGAATTGCAAAACGGCCTGGGGTGGGTGCAGGTTCAAACGATCGTGCATAGCCGTACCTGCGCGCGGCGCGCGCTGGCCCGGTTGGGGATTCCTGACGCGCTATCGCTGTCGCTCGGCGTCGAAGAGCTGGTCCATTGGGTACCGAGTTGGCCGAGTGGTGTCGTCGGCAGCATCTCGCACACCGTCGATCCGACCGACCCGAATAGCGGCTTCACTGTCGCTGCGGTGGGATTCGTCCAGGATTTCCGGTCGATCGGCCTTGACGCCCAGAACCACGTGCCGCTGCCCAGCATGCTGTGCGACCTCGTCGCGCGTCCCGAAGAACATGCCTGGCTCACCGAGTTCGGCGACCGGGACGGCGTCTACTGGAGTCGGGTGTTGCTCTCCGCCAAGCTAACCGTCTGCAGGGCGGCGTGGTACCCATTGACGCATCGCTGGCTGGACTTCGCGGACGCGTCGATCGTCGTGAACCCGGAGGACGGCACCTTCACCGCCCGATTGCTGGTCGAGGACGGCAGCACGGTGGACGGCGGCCCGCCGCTGTCCGAACTCCACGGCCGGTTCCTTGTCCGCGACGGGGTCATCCTCACCTCGGTCACCGTGCCGCAACCGGATACCGGACCACACCATCTGCCGGCGGAAGCCGAGGAGCAACTGCCGGCCGGACTGGAGGGTCTGAAGAGGAGTGAGGCTTCGGCCCCGCGTTTCCTGCGCATTGCGGAACTCGACGAAGCGCTTACACCCGGACAGACGGTCGCCGCCCCTGATCCCGAAATGGGCTCGTCGACCGCTGCGGAGCCTGCTTCCGGCCGGGTGCAGAGACCGGCCCGCCCGGCAAAGGGTTCTATGCCTCCGAGTCTCGCCGAGACCGCTGCGGCAGCGGGTATCAGTGAGGGGGAGGCGCGCGGTTTGATGGATTCCACGATCGCGCCGATTCCCAGTGGGCGGACTCCAGGAGTGGTTGCGTTCACCACGAGTACCGGTCATTCCGCCGGCGGCGCTCCAGCGCGGGGTCCGGCCTCGGCCGGTCCTAGGGATGGCATGCCCTTCGTCCAGTTCGGTCCCAACCTGGACCTGCCGACTGTCGATCCGTTGGATAGGACCATCACCAAACCGTATAACCGGTTCGACCTGGGACTGGTGACCGCCCACAGCGACGGGCCTGGCGACGCGGTGGGGCCACTCGGCAGCGGTTCTCGCGATGCCGAATCGCCGGACCGATCGGATCCGGCGGTCGATCCGACGACTGCTGCCACCCCGGACGCGCCGAGCACCGAGCAGGCAGCCGGGCGCTCCGCACCGCCGATCACCCACGAACAGGTCGCTGATGTGCGCACGCAGGTCCGATCCCGAGAGCCGGATTACAAAGACGGCCGTGATGGGCTCTGGCTGCTGCCGGATCCGCGTCCCGGACAGTCCGGCGCAAAGGTACTCGTTCGGCGAGTTCTAGGTGTCGGCGCCGACACACCCGATATCGTCAGCGCCGCACTGAAGGTCGTCCCGGGGGTGGGCCCCGACGGCGCGATCCACGATCGTGCCCTGCTGCTGTCGAGCGGAATCGGACAGAACGATGCCCGCATGCCGCGAATACTCTACGCCGACACCGGGATTCGTATTCAGGAATACATCACGGAACCGCCTGTCACGGTGGCCGACTATATCGGCACGGACATGTCGTTGCTCGCCGCCGCCGCCGACGAGTTGTTCGACTGGCTGGTCCCGGCTGATGCGCCGCCGCCACCATCGTCGGCGACAACACGTGCCGAGTGGGAGAGCCGAGTTCGCCATGCGGTGCGCGTCGCGGAGGCGCACATCGCCGGTCTCGGAGCGGGATTCGGGTTGCTCGAACTGCCGCGGCTGTCGATCGTGTTCCCGCCGAGGTCCCCGGCCGCCGATGACGATCGGGCCACACCCCTGCACGGGGCGGCGACCCTCGGCAATCTGGTGCGTACATCAGAGGGTGCGCTGGCACTCTCCGGCTGGGAATTCGCCGAATCCGGGCCCGTGGAGTGGGTCTACGCGACCTTCATCACCCGCAATCCCTGGCCGCCCGAAGTGCGCCAGCAGGTGCGGGATTGGTGCGTCGATAGGATTCGGCGAGTACACGGCAATGCCGCGCTGCGGGACTTCGATCGCTACCTCGCGCTCGAGGCGCGCATCGCGACCATCGAGCAGGCTTTCCGCGATCCCCGTACCGGCGCCTACAGCACAGTCCGGTCCGCCGATCCGGTGTCGGCATTCCGGGAGAATCTCGAGATAGTCCGCAGCACCGCTCTTTTCGATCGAATGAGTGATTCGGTATTTCAGGACCTGCTCGACAAGCTGTCGAGTCTCGGCGAGCACGGGTGGCCGCTGGAACCGGACCGTCTCGAGCTCGCGCCTCGGATTGATGAACCGCGCGCGTCGAGTCTCACGGCTTCGGTTCGTGATTTGCTCGAAACTCCCGGTGTCGGTGGGCAGCGGTTGACCGGATTGAACAGGTCCCAGCCGTTGCACCCTTGGCCGCACCGGCTGGAAGTGATCGAGGCCGGCTACGAATCCGTCGACCCGGACGGTCCAGTGGTGGCGCGTCTGCGTGCGCATGCCGTCGTGATGATCGACCGGGTCGAGTTCGGCGATGTGGACGTGCGTTTCGACCTCGACACCGCCGGGATCGTCACCGCCTACGTCGATCCCGGTCCGGCTGCGAGGTTCGTGCCGCAATACCTGCACTATCGTGGCGGAACGCAACGGGGCTCGTTCCTCGACCTGGTCCGCCATTTCGTGCGCGTGGCGGGCGCGGATGTGCTGCGAATGAGACTTGCCGACGGTAGGCCCGACGTTCTGCACAATCGTGACCAGTGGCTGCGCGCGGGACTCACACCTAGCGCGGACTCCTCGCAGTGGCTGGGCGAACAATGCCGGGCTGTGCCGGCCGCGGCGCCGCCGGCGCCATCGCAGCTCGATCAGGATCTCACCCCGGACCAGGTGCATCGGGTGATGGATCGCGTGCGCGTCACCCAACCGAACGAGTACGAAAACCAGTGCGGCGTCTGGCATCTCCCGCTCTCCGCGGGCGCGGGTGCGGCTGGCGGTCCGATAGTGACGGTCCGGGCGTATCTCGACGACGCGGAGTGGCTGAACTTCGACCTGGACCGGTCGGCGACGTCCGCGGCGACGACCTCGCAGACATTCCACCTGGCCGGGGTGCATGGCCCGCGGCTGCTGTTCGACTCGGATTCGTCGGTGATCGAATTTCCGACGCGAGTGACGATTCACCAATTCGTCCCGGGAAGCGCCGTCCTTCCAGAGGAAGGGTGGGAGCGCACGACAGAAGATGTCTTTCCCGAGTTGTATCGGCTGCACAGCATTTCGTCCAACCTGGCGCTGTCGCAGAGCCACTGGGACGCAACACAACAGTTCCGAATCCGCGAAGTCGAGCACAACGACGTCGACCACCGACTGGACACGTTGACCGGAGGGGTACCGCTGTTCGCTACGTGGCGGCCGCTGCGTTACAGGGAGGCGGGGAGTCGGATGGGCTTCACCCACGGAAACCCCATCCGTCGCAAGATGCGGCGGGACGCAGAAGGTCGCATCGGATTCACCGACACGAAGTCGGCTCAATTCGCCCCGATCGCTTGGGATTGGGCCCGGTACTACCTCGGGAACGACTGGCTCGACGATGCCGAGCGGGATGCGGCCGAAGCGTGGATCAAGAACATGTTGGCGGTGCATTGGCCCGGCGCGGTCGCCGACTTCGACCGATACGTGCTGCTGGAGGCGCGGAAGTCGATCGGCGGCGACGCTTATCGACTGCCGAGGAAGATCGCCGCGGGCATCGTGTCCGTCGACGATGTCCTGCCGGACTTCTACCGCCATGTCGTTCGCGTGTGCAAGGCCGCCGACCCGGACCGGGAACCACCCCTGTCGCTGGACGAGGTCAGGCAACTCCTGCTCGATTGGTCGAACCGCGAGCTGGAGTCGTACATGCCGGGCGTATCCGCCGCCGCGACCCCCGCCGTCGAGGTTCGCGGCCCCGCCGCAGAGACACGCCAGTCCCAGTGGGTCAAGCGACTGTTCACGTACTTCCGACGTTCCGGGACGCCGCTGGGACCTGAGAAGGTGCAGGCCATGTTGGAGATCAGACAGCGCTGGGACGGGCCACCGCGGTTGGAACCGGTTGAGGTGGGGCTGGAGGCTACGAGCGAGCCGGGCTCCGATGTCATCGCCCGGATGAACGTTCGCGCCATCGCGATGGCCGGCACACGCGAGTACGACGATGCGGAGATTATCTTCGAGCTACACGACTCCAGCCGGATCACCGCTATCTGCTATGTCGCCGACGCATATACACCGATCGATCGCCTCGCACTCGACTTCGTTCGCGACGCGGGTGCCGACCGGCTCCTGCTGCAGGTCACCGACGGGCCTGGAGCTGCACGAGTCGGATTCGGCTGGGACGAAAACTATCTCGAGGAAATCCGGGTGGCCGTCGGCACCGTGCTGAACAGGCTCGAACGTCGTGGTTCGTCGGTGCCCACGATCATCAAAGAATGGTGGCGGCGGCTGCGCACGGGTGATGTTCCGTCACCCCGGGAGTTACTCGACGGCGGCGTAGATCTCGATGAGATTGCCGCCGTGCTCCCCACCCATCCTGATTCGTGGTGGGGAAGACTCGAATTGGCCACCGCCGTAGACCTGGGGGGCGCCGCATGGAGCATTCCCGGATTGCCGCAGGTCGAACCGTCGGCCGAACAACCACCCGCACCGCCGTCGCTGCCGGTCGACATCGAGAGCGAGGGCAGCGGCATCCTGGATCCGAAGACCGTCGCCCGGCTGGTATTGCGCGCCGTGCTCCGGCACTCCGACCGAGAGGGAAACAGCAAAAAGGTGTGGTATGACCGGGACGACCGTGGTAATCGAGTGGTCGTATCTCGGTGGCGGTCATCGACCGCCGTGGCGAAGGATCTGACGCGCAATCCCCGTCGGGTCGACGGGGTCGACCGCTGGTTCCCTCGGCTCTGGTTCGACGCGGCCGATGCCGAGCGTCTTGCCGCGGCGGTGATCAATGTCCCGACGGAGTTGTACGAGTGGGGCCCCTACCAGGTGGCACGGTATATCGACGGGCGCACTCCGGCGCCGACCGATGGGAATTGGGAGGCCGTGCTGGACGCGATGCTCGCGCTGAAGCGCCGGCTGTTGGAGGTGGAGCTGCCCGTGCACCTGCGAACGCGGACGGTCACCGAACATTTTCACCTGTACCTGGACTTCCAGCGGCGCAATTACCGCGCCCGCGCGCCCTGGCTGGACGAGCTCTTCCTGCTCGCACCGCACGAGGCCTGGTCGCCGGACACCGACGACGAGGCCTGGCCACCCAGCCTCAACCACAACGACATGACCTTCGACAATGTCCGCGTCGACGACGACTCGATCACTTTGATCGACTGGGACAATGCCGCGATCACCCATCCGCTCTGGGATTACGTGACCATGCTCTGGACGTCCTGGTCGCCGGATCAGGCCGAGGCCGTCGAGAACAAGATCAGGCGGGAGGTTCTCGACCTCTTCGGCGACCGTGGTGAGGTGGAGTTGAACCGGCTGTTCACCATGGCATGCCTCGACTCGCTTTATGCCGACTCCACGAACTTCGCCGAGCAGATCGCGAAGGATGCCGACAAGACCGACACCTTGGTCGGCCGCTTCTACTCCGACTACCAACGGTTGTGCCGCCTGCGCGGCTGGGAACCGCAGTCGCCGGCGGTGGTTCGTGGTCACTTGCGGAATGCGGCGAACGATCTGCGCCGGAGATGGGGCGCCGAGCTGCTGCCGGAGGAGCCTCGAGCGGAACCAGCGTCCGCAGGCCCGGCAACCGCGGAGTCGGTGCTGCCGACCGCCGAGCTGCCCGCTGCCGAGCAATCCGGCGATGACGAACTGCTCGCCGTGGTGGCTGGTTTGCTGCATCAGGAGTACGGTCCGCGCCGCTATGTCCCGGTACCGACCAGCGTGCGGTACACCGACCACAACGGCAACCGGCGCCTGACCGTCTCGGCCACCATCGTCGACGGCACCTCGCGCGATGTCGACGAACCGGGCGACATGCGGTTCCACGTCCAGCGCGACGAGAATGGGCGCCGCACCGTCACGTTCGACCATCTCTCCGTGCACGAGAACTTCAAGGGCAGCCGTTTTGCCCAGCACTTCATCGCGCGACTACGCGGCCGCATCGGCTCGGACGGGCGGATCATCATGCCCATTCATGGCCGGTCCGGCTTCCGAGTCGCGGCGCTGCTCGGTTTCCGGCTGGACCCGGACCCAGGCCATCTGGCCGAATCGCGGGAAAGTACTGCGGAACTGCTGCGCGTGCGCGATCTGCGGGTGGTCGCCGACCCGATGCTCGACAGGTTCGACCGTCCGGTCGAGGCACGGCCCACGTTTGCCGAGATGGCGGAGTATCTCGCGCAGTCGCGGGATCAGTGGGTGGTTGAGAACCGGTGGTGGGGTGTGCTGGACGGTGTGTCTGAGGAGGCCGATGAGACGACGCCGGACACGCCGGGTTCGCACACGCCGCCGACTTCCCTGCACCGGCCCCGAGTCGCGCGGCAAGATGCCGATACCGACGATCCCGCACTGACCGAACCGCAGATCGAGCTGTTCGCCACCCTGGTCCGCAACCGTGCCTGGTTCGTCGGAAACCATCACGGCGTGTGGGTCGTCACGCTGCCGAACGGCCGCAAGATCGTCATCCGGGTACCAACCGATACGCCGAACCCAGACATCGATCCCCGCATCGGTCTGGTGTTCGGGGAACCGTTGGCCGTAGAGCTGTTCCGTCGGGCCGGTATCCGGGTACCGACACTGCACCACATCGGTGCGCGCAGCGCCTACCCGGAGAATTTCCTGATCCACGAACATCTGGACGGTAGCCATCTCACCCCGAACGAACCGTGGCAGCCCATGGCCGAGGAGTTGTTCACCGAATTGGATCGGGTCCACGCACTGCACGCGGACGAGTGGGACGCCACCGAACAGACGAACACGCTGCCCACCACCCGTTTCGACTGGGAGCAGCGGCTCGTACGCGAGGTGATGCGGATCCGTCTCGAGTACGACACGAAACACCCCGACGACTCCGACGACTGGACCGACCGGCTGCACGGCGAACTGGGCCTGCCCGGCCTGCGCGAGGTCTTCGCGGTCCGGCCCGAGTCCCCCGACGATGTGCGCCTCGGTGCCCTGCACGGGGACCCGACCTTCGACAATGTGCTGCGGCTGATCCATGAGGAGGGGCAGATCGCGCTACTCGATCTGGAATTGTCCCAGCCGGGTTCGCCGGTGTGGGATTACGTAGCGTTCGCCGCCCGCAACCCGTGGCCCACCTCCACCATCCGCGGCGACGTGGAGAACTGGTGCAGACAGCGGCTGCGGAGGTACTACGGCGAACGAGCCGCCGCGGATTTCAACCGGTATCTGGTGCTGGAGGCGTGGAAATCCGCCGCGGGCGACAGTTTCCGGCTACCGCTGATGGTTGCTCGCGATCCGGCATTCCTCGACAAGGCGACAGACGCGCTGCACCGCAATCTGACTCGCGTATTCGAGGTGGCGGGACGAGCGGCACCGTCGCGGGCGCAGGTGCGCGATCATCTTGCGCGGTGGGCGCGTCAACTGGTGCGGCTGGGCGATCAGGAGCAACCGGTTGCCGGCACGGCGGCCGAACCGTCAGCACCCGGACTGCCGTCGGTGTCGATACATGAACTGCTGCACGCCGGCATCGGACGCGCCGGAGCGAGCGTCGGTGCGGGGTTGCTGACCGTCATGCGGTGCGGTGACGGACCCGCCCGGCTGGAACCTGTGTCAGCGCGGTACGAGCCGCCCGGCCCGACCGGACGGGACATCGTCAGCCGCATTCGGCTGCGCACGGTGCTGATGGACGGTCCCCGCGAATACGGTGACGTGCCGGTTGTCTTCGAACTCGACCGCGCCGGCCGGATCACCGCCCGGCCAGCGCCCGCCGCCGACATCGACCACCTCGCCAGCGAATACGGCGGCCCTTACCTGCTCGGACCGGCCGAGGACCTGGCCCGCCGGATGGGCGCCGACGCGCTCGTCATCGAGGTCTCCGGCAAGGCGAGTGTGCAGGCGGTGCAGTACGGATTCGGTTGGGATACCGAGCCGGGCAGGTTGGCCGAATCCACCGCTTCCCTGCGGTCGGTCATGCTTTCGTCGGCACTCGCCGAGACGTCATCGACCGAGGAATCGCCGCTCCCGGCAACTCCGCAGGAGGTACGCCGGCAGACCGGACCAGGTGTTCTGCACCGGGCCCGGTGGTGGGCGCGCAAAGACTTCGCTGATCCCGCGGCAGCACCGACGCCGATCGAAAACCGCACGGCCACCCGCCGGCCGATCGGGAAGGAATTCCGTCCCGACGTCACCGAGGCGGTCCGGGACGGCAGCCTGGCGGCCGAGCAGGTGGCTCAGGTCGCGGTGACGATCGCGATGGATCCCCCACACACCAGGGGCGACCACACGCATGCCTGGTGTGTCACAGACAACGACGGCAATGTGTGGAAGGTGCGGCTCATCGTGGCCGAGCCCGGTGAGAAGGAGCTGGCCGCCAACCCCACACATCCGAAACTGGTCGCCGGCGACCGGGCTTTCCATCGCATCGACTTGACCGAGGAACGGGCGGAGGAGCTGGCCCGCCAGGTCGGTGTGGACGTGCCGGAGACGGCGGCCCGCTGGGGCGCTCGTTCGGGAGGTCGTGGCGCGAATTCGATCCGTCGCATGGGGTCGGGCCGCATTCCCGCAATCGATGCGGCGGACCGGTTCGACATCCTGCGCGGCCAGTTGCGGCAGCTGCGGCGGTTGCAGGCGATCGAGCTTCCAGACGACCTCGCGGTACGGACCTTGCCCGAACACGAGCAGCTCTACCGGAGCATGCAGCGGATCAAATACGAACAGCGCAACCAGTTCCTGGACGCGATGGGGATACCGATGCCGCACGAGATCTCCGTGCCGGGCGAGACCGACTGGGAGGTCGGTCTGAGCCACGGCAACGTGACCTTCCGCAACTCGTGGGTGCGGCCCGACGGCGAAGTGGCACTGGACAACTGGAACCTCACCGGCGTCCGGCACAAGCTGTGGGACTACGTGACTATTTTCTGGAGTTCATGGGAGCTGTCGGATCTCGACCAGGTGACGGTCATAGTCGAGGACGAAATCCGTGACATATACGGCGAGCCCGGTGTGGCGGAGTTCCGCCGGCTACGCGCGATCGCCTGCCTCGACTCGCTCTACGGCGACTCCAACAACTTCGTGCAGAAGATCCGCATCAGCATTGACCCGCGCCAAGTCGAAATGCTGGTCGGCCGCTTCTATTCCGACTACCGCACGCTGTGGAACTACGCCGACATGACCGGGCGCTGGCCGGCGCGCGGTGCGGCCCCGCTGTCCTACGAACAGGTCCGCGGCCTCATGCTGCATGCCGCCAATCCGAGCCTGCCTCGGCCCGCGCTGCTCGATACCGACCTCGACGCGAGTGGGGTTTCGTCGCCGGTCCGCCGGAGTGCGACGCGGGGTCCGGACCTGTCCGCGGTTCCGGCGATACCGGATCTGCTCGCCGAACACCTCGACGAGGACGAACTTCTGCCGAGATTGTCCGGTCTGCAGCAGCAGTTCGGCTCCCGACTCGAGTTCGTGCTCAACCGCGTCGAATTCGTGCGTAGCGGCGTCGGACAGTTCGCCACCGGAGTGCGGATCCGCGGCGTGTTCGTCACCCTGGGCGAGAATCCGACCGAGGTGGGCGACCTGGACCTGAGCGTCGAGTGGGATGAGAACGATCGACTCATCGCCCGTTTCGACAATCTCTGGATCGAGCCGTGGCACGACCACACCGGATGCGGCCGTGATGTTGTTCCGGCACTGCGGGATTACTTGCGCAGATCCGGGGTGGAGCAACTCGGCGTGATGGTACGCGGCCGACGCGGGGCCGCGGCCGCGATCCACCACGGGCTCGACTGGGACGACTCGGTCGATTCGCACCGCCTCGCCGAATGCATGCGGGCGTTGAGCCTGCGGATCAAGGCCGACCTTGCGGTGACCGCGGTCCCGGACGTCGCGACCGGGCTGCACCAGCTACTCGGCGAGCTCGAGCACCCAGCGGACGGACGCTACCCGTCCCTGGCCGACATAGCCCGCCACCTGCCGCCGGAGTTGAACCTGGCCGACTTCTTCGAAGGCTTCCACTGGTACGGCCGCACCGCCCCGTGAGCGGCTGAGGCGCGGTGTCGGGCCGAGTCGCACGCCTCCACCGACGCATCGGCGACGCGAGAAGACCGCCCGGCCGAGTTCGGCTGTGACGCGTGGTCGACAGCCCCTTTCGACACGGTCGGAGCGGAATCATCTCGTTGTGCTGATCAGTCCTGGAGTTGGCCTACTCTGAGTTCCTCCGGCCGCGGACGGTGGGCGGTGGAAACGGCCGTGTTCGCAGCGACCCCGGGGCGGCTTTCCGACCCGCCGCGGCGAGACCTTCGAGCTGCCACCGCCGATCTCGGGTGCCGCAGCGCGGGCAGGACCTACACACGGGAGAACTGATGGTACGAGGCCGATACCCCACCGACGAAGAACTGCGGCGCAACTTCGAGCGGGAACTCGGGTCGGTGACCACCGGCGGCGGCCTGCATTCGGAGACCGGGCTGGACATCGAAACCGAGACCGCCCTGATCGCTATCGCCGGCGCCTACCCGGAGGTCGGCGAAGAGCTGGTGGCGGCGGCGCGTGCCGCCTTCACGGGCCAGCTCGGCGGGTCCAATGCGGCAGCGCGCAACGCTGATCTGCAGCAGGCCGAACAGCGCGATCAAGGGAAGCGACAGAAACCGAGCGATTGAACTCCTCTGGCGCACTGTCCCGTTCCCGGTGCGTGGGGAGCGGGACTGATCCCGCCCGCTGCGTGCGTGTATCCCGAGCGGGAGGTCGAACCGGCAAGGAGCCCCCTTGCTGTTTCCCGTAAGACCGCTCATCTGGTCACGAGGCGGCGATCACAATCGGACCCACCGAGGTCACGGCTGCCCTGCTGTCGGCGATCACCATCGCCGATCAGAATTCCGGCGCGTCATCGACTGTCGTGCGCCTATTCCTTGTCCGCGGTACCGCGGAGTTGGTCGATTTCGGCGCGCAGTTCGGCGATCTCTCGGTGCAGCGCTTGGATACAGACCAAGGCGACACCACTGGCGTCGACCATGTAAATCTTCTTGTCGGTGTCGCCGAGACCGAAACTGGCGCGCCAATCCTGTGCCATCGGACCGAGATGACGTACCTCGGGCGGTTCCCACTCGTACCGCCATGTGCTGATCGGCAATTTCAGGACTTTGCCGAGAATGTCGTGTCCATTCAGCACCCATTCGCGCCCCGTCGAGTCCAGGGGGCTGGACGGGATCTGCGGGGCCGACGTGCGCTGACGCCGGCCCCAACGTAGACCGAACACGCTCAGCGGTCCCACACCACGGCTGCGATATCGCGCTTGATCGTCTTGTCGCTGTCCAGAGTGGCGCTGGCGACACCCGCCGCTACCGTGGCGAGCCCGGTGCTGGTAGCAGCGATGATCGCGATTCGTGCCATCGTCGCCATGCTCGTCGTCATCGCGCTGATCTTCTTCATTGTCATGTCCTTCCGACAGAGGACCCGCGCCGTCGGCAGCGAATCCATTTTCCCCCTCAACAATTTCTCACGCCTGCGCTCATCCTGCGAGTCGGAGCAGTAATTCGCCGCGTCCGGTCGGACGAGAACCGTCGCGGATCGGTAACCCGCCCCGGAGCGGCCGCATAGCTGTCGAGTCCGGCTGGGCGACATCGCTGCGAGAATCACCGCGAGTGCCCAGGAAGCCGATGTTCACTTTCCTGGCCGCGGATGTCCACGTGCGTTCTCACCGGAAATTGTCGGCCGAACGTCGGGCCCCGACGATCCGATCAGCGCGCTCCCGACACTGCGACAGCGGAGTCGGTGCGGCTAAATAGCCGACCCCGTGCCGGGCCTCGACTTGCCGCGAGGTGGCTGGTGCCGACGGCAATCCGCTCTACCTCCCCGAATTGGTGGCCGCGTTGGTGCGCGTGGAGGCGATTACGACCCACTCACGTCCCGCCGAATCCACCGGGCTGGGGCCGACGTCCTCTGACGCGGGCCCCAACGTGGACCGAAAAACTCAGCGGTCCCACACCACCGCTGCGATATCGCGCTTGATCGCACGATCGCTCTCGACAACGGCGCTGGCGACACCCGCTGCTGCCGTGGCGAGGCCGGTGCTGGTGGCAGCGATGATCGCGATCCGCGCCATCGTCGCCATGCTCGTCGTCATCGCGCTGATCTTCTTCATTGCCATATCCTTTCGACCGAGGACCCGGGCCGTCGGGCGCGAATCCACCTGCCCCCATTGATAATTTCGCATGGGTGGGCTCATCTCGCGAGTCGGCGCGGCAATTCACTGCGCCCGGTCGCGAGAGGCATTGGGGATGACCCACGGAGCGGCCCGCACAAGTCGGAACGGGAGACCGCCGCAAGTATGCGGCAAAGTAGGCGTCCACCTCCGCCACCGAATGTGTCCGCGTGCGCTCTCACCGTGAATTGTCGGCAGCATTCACCGAACGTCGCGCCTGATGATCCGGCTCGGCGCGCTCCACGGTGCGGCGGCAGCGGAATCGGGGCGGCCTATGGCCAGCCCCGACTTGTTGCGCGAGGTGGAAGGCGTCGGCGGCAGTCCGATCTGCCGCACCGAGTTGGTGGCCGCGTTGGTGCGGGCAACGGCGATTGCGACTTACTCACGTCACGCCGAATCAACAGGGCTGGACGGGATCTGCGGGGCCGACGCGCGATGACGCCGGCCCCGACGTGGACCGAATACGCTCAGCGGTCCCACACCACGGCTGCGATATCGCGCTTGATCGTCTTGTCGCTGGCGAGGCTGGCGCTGGCGACACCCGCCGCTACCGTGGCGAGCCCGGTGCTGGTGGCCGCGATGATCGCGATCCGCGCCATCATCGTCATCGCGCTGATCTTCTTCATTGTCATATCCTTTCGACCGAGAATCCGGGCCGTCGACCGTGGATCCTTCTCTCCCTTCGAGTAATTTCTCATGTCCGCGCTCGTCTCGCGCGTCGGATCGGAAATTCGCTGCCTCCGATCGGACATGAGCAATCCGGGACCGTCCGGTGTTGCCGAGCGACGGCCACTTCGCCGTGTACGCCCGACGTTCGCGGCATCAGGCTGCCAGAAACGTGGTGACAGGTGCGTGCGCGGAAAACATCTGCCGAATCGTGGGTAAATATCCGTCCGGCTCCGATCTGCCACTCGCGCCCGAGATGCTTAAGCTCACTGACATGCAGGATTCCTTCGCGACGGTCTTTCTCGGTCGTGAGGCCGAGATCGAGAACCTGGCGGCACTCGCGCCCGGGGACGCCGCGGGCAAGGGCTCCATGGCTCTCGTCGAGGGCGAACCCGGCATCGGCAAGACAGCGCTGCTCGACGCGGCGTGTCTCCGGTATTCGGCAGCTGAGCTGCATCTTCGCCGCGGAACCGCCAGGGAACTGCAGCGGGACATGCCATTCTCCGCGGTGCGCTCCTGGTTCGCCGGGGAGCGCGCCGGATCCGAGCCGACATCGGATCCGATCCGCGCGCTGCTGCACAGCGGAAATCGGGCGGGCGACGCCGCGGCGACCCACGAAATCGCGATCGCCGAGGCGATTCTGGATCGCATCGACGCCTGGTGTTCGGCCGGCCCGGTCGTGCTGATCATGGACGACGTGCACTGGGCGGACGCATCGAGCCTGGCGGTCCTGCGTCGGCTCTGCGAGTTCGTCGATGGCCTGCCGTTGCTCGTTGTACTCGCGGCGCGCCCGCTGCCGCGCACCCGGGCCGTCGCGGCGCTGTCGGCCGAACTGGTCGATCGTCGCGCTCCGATGATCCGGCTCGGCGCGCTCTCCGAGGCGGCGGCGGAATTGGTGCGGCATATGGTCGGCGCCGCTCCAGGGCCGGACTTGTTGCGCGAGGTGGCCGGTGCCGGCGGTAATCCGCTTTACCTCACCGAATTGGTGGCCGCCTTATTGCGGGAGAAGGCGATCATGGTGGTCGCGGACTCCGCTCTCGCCACCGCGACCACCGCGGGGGAGCGCGCGTCCGCTTCGGTCGCGGACACGATTTCGCGGCGTCTGAATTTCCTGTCCCGCCGAACGCGCGATGTGCTGCCGATGGCTGCCGCGCTGGGACCTACCGTCGACGTCGCGGAATTGGCGGTGGTGCTGGACGCCCCGATCCTGGAGATCTGGAACGCCGTTACCGAGGCGATGGTCGGTGGACTGCTCACCGTGGTGCACTCCGAACTGGTGTTTCGTCACGATGTGATCCGCGACGCGCTGGCCGAGCAGTTACCCGCCTCGCTGCGTTCCGGGCTGCTGCGACGAGCGGGACAGGTCCTGCAGGCGACCGACGCGCCGATAGAACGGGTCGCGTACTACCTGGCCGCCGGCGACAACGACCTGGACCAGGCCAGCCTGGACTGGTTGCTGACGGTAGCCGACGAGTTGGTCGTTCGCGCGCCCGAGCTGGCGGTGCGGCTGTTGAGCCGCGCGACGAGAGTCCCCGGCCTGCACAGCGGGTCGCGTTCGACGCTGATCCGCGTGCAGACACAGGCGCTGCTCTGGACCGGATGCGCGGCCGAGGCCGAGGCCGTGGTGCGCGCGGCGCTGTCGACGCGACCGGAGCACCGCGACAAGGTCGAACTGCGGTGGCTGCTGGCCCAGGCGTGCCAAGCCCAGGCCCGGATGGCCGACGCGGTCGAGGTCGCCGAAACAGCGCTGGCCACCATGGATCTCGGTGTCGACGAGGCGGGCCGATTCCAGGGAATGTGCGCGGTCGACAATTTCTTTCTCGGGCGGTTCGAGGCGGCGGAACGGGCCGGAAAGCAGGCGATGGCGTTGGGCGCCAGCAGTGGGAATCCGCTCACCACCAGCTACGGCCTGACCGCCATCGGTGCGGTGCGCTACACCCGGGGCCATCTCGACGAGGCGCTGGAGTTGAGCGCTCGGATCCCGGTTCTCTTGGCGGATGGGGCGGGGCCCGAGCAATTCGATCCGTACGCGTTGTCCGCGCACTGTCTGATCGAACTCGACCGCTTGGCCGACGCCGAAGAAGTGCTCGCCAAGGCGATCGGACGCGATCGCCGGGTGCACGGCGCTTACCTGTCGTCGAATCTGGCCTGCAAGGCGCGGCTGTACCTGTTGAGCGGTCGCTGGGATGACGCGGTCGCCGAATGCACGGCGCTTCTGGATACACCCGATCCCTTCGGATACGCACAGGTCGGACAGCTCCTGGCGGCGCTCATCGGCGTGCACCGCGGTACCTTCGTGCCGGACTCGGACCGCATTCCCGCACCGGACGACAGCGTGGGCAGTACCGGGTACGCGCATTTCCACCACTGGGTCACGGCGTTGACAGAGGAGGCCCGCGGCCACCCGGACCGCGCGTTGGCGCTGCTCGTCGACACCTATCAGCGACTGGCCGGCGGTTTGGCCGCGGCGACGCTGCACTACATCTTTCCGGACATCGCTCGACTGGCCGCGGACGTCGGGGACGCGCAGGCGGCTCGGCTGGTGGTCGTCGGCGCGGACGAGCTGCTGGCGCGCCAGCCGACCGCCGCCAGGAATGCAACGGCACTGCTGTGTCGGGGTCTGGCCGATCACGATCCCGATGTTCTCTTGTACGCCGCCGCCGCCGCATTCCGGCAGTTCGGGCGTCCGCTCTACGAAGCGCAGGCATACGAGAACGCCGCCATGCTGCTCGCCGCGGCCGGGCGAGAGGCCGACGCCCGTCGTGGGTTGGCCACCGCGATGATGCTCTACAGCCGGCTGGGCGCATCGTGGGACACCGCCCGCGCGATCGCCCGGGTGCGGCCCTATGGCATCCGGCTGGGTGTCCGCGGTCGGCGCAACCGCCCCAAATCCGGTTGGGCAGCGCTGACCGATACCGAGCGAAAGATCGCCACGCTGGTGACCAAAGGTTCGTCCAATTCCGATATCGCGGCGCAGATGTTTCTGTCGCGCCGCACGATTCAGTCGCATGTGTCGAATATCTTGGCGAAACTCGACCTGCACTGGCGGCGCGAGATCGCCGCGGCCATGCCACAGAGCCGGTGATCGCGTGTATTACCCGGTGGCGAGACCGCGGGCCTGTTCGGGACGCTCGGAATCGCACCGGGACCGCCGACCCGCTCCTACCGCGGTGACAGGCGGGGATCGCGGGCGTCCCCCGACGAGAACACATGTTCATGTCAACCCGGTGCGGCGCGATTCCTGTCGGAGGGACGGGGGCTGCCCGCGCTGTGTCGAGCGTCGACGGTGAGAGCAACTCCGCCGCAACGACATCCCGGACGGCCGCGAAACTCGGCGGTCGTCGGCGGCGCTGTGCCAGGATGGGGGCAGTGACACATCGGGCCCACTGGCGCACCGCCTCCCGCGTGCGCGGGCGTCCGTGCGGATGACTGAGGAGATTGCGCCGAGGTGACCAGACCAGACGACGACGCCGACGACCGCGGGGCCGGCAGCGCGGCGGGGTCGGGCCTCGATCCAGCGGAACCGACCGTGCACGGTCGAGACGCCGACGAGGCCTTCATGCGGGAGTTCATGGCGAGCTTCCAAGAGCACAATGTCGACCCGGACATCGAATTCACTCTTGTCCAGGACGCCGGCCGGCCTGATATCACCGAGCGGGTCGCTGAAATCACCGAGCGGGCCAAGGAACTCAGCCACCAGATCGCCCGCGAACTAGCGGCATCGGGTCCGCAGGGCTGGGCGCGGCTGAACGCGGTGTTCGTGCTGACGACGGTCGCCGAGGTAGCGCAGGTCTTCTTCTACGACGACCAGGGGCGTTCGGTGCGGATCCAGCCGACCGTCGGGGTCCTCGAGCTGGTTCGCCAGCAGCGGCAGCTGTCGGCGCAGCTCAGTGCCGGCCCCTGGTGGCGGTTTGTGCTGACCCTGAGCAATGCCGGGGAGATCGAGGTCGACTACGACTACGGCGACGAGCCGTTCCCGGACGATCAACTGTTCCCACCGGAGGTCTATCGAGCGGATCTCGAGGTATATCCCCGGGATTCTCTTCCGGTGTGGCTGGCGGCTTATGTCGGTCACGACGGCAGGCAGTCGCGCCCGGCGCGGGCGGCCGTGGCCCAGGCGCGGGCCGATCGCGGGGCCGGCGTGCGCGGAGTCCTGTCCGAGGGGGACTTTCCCGTGTTCCCGGTGATGTGGTCGCGGTGGGCGGTGCTGGCCGCGGCGTTCGTAGCGGTCGGATCGCAGTGGGGTCCGCGAATCCTGCCCGCGCTCGGCTTGTTCGAGGGCGTCGAGCGCAGCGGTTCGACAATGTATGCCCTTCCAGGTGGGCGGGGCGTGTTGTCGGGCGGGGTGTGGGACGCGCCGGAGTTGGACGCTACGTACAACGGCGGCGAGCCGATGCCCATGCTGTACGCGGGCGCACCGGAGTGGGTGGCCAATCCGGTGTTGAATCCGCGTGCCGCCAACGGCCTGTTGTCGTTCTGCTACTGGTGGGAAGGCGGCAACTGGTACCGCGGTGAGTCGTCGACGGCGGATCAACTCAGCGACGCGGTGCCCGGCATCTGGACCACCGATACGGTGGTGCAGGTGGTCTCGGCACTGGTGGCCGAGCAGCCGACCGACCGTCAGCGTCAGGCGGCGGCCGCTTTGGTCTCGGCCGCCGAACGCGGCGTCGTCACGCGCGACATCCTGGCGGATGTGTTCGGCGACGACGAGACCTTCGACGTCGACAGCGCCTTCTACCAGCTGATCATGGCCGGAGTAGCCGCGACGCTGCCCGAGCCGATGCCGGAAGAGGCGGCGATTTCCCTGGTGCGCCAGTACATTCTGGACCAGGGCATGGACACCGCCGGGTATCCACTGGAGGAGCTGCGGGCGGACCGCATCACCGTGGGCTGGATGGTCTTCGTGCCGACCCGTCCCGGCGAGATCTCGATCGGCCGCGCCATCTTTTACATCGCCGACGACGGTGTGCTGGAACAGTCCTCGTCGTCGGTGGCGCCGGCGGTGTCCGTCGCCGAGTTCGAACAGCGATTCCAGCAGCGGCACGGCTCGGTGCGGACCTGACGTCGCATGGCGAGACCATCGAGCCGACAGGCCGGCGCAAGCAGCGAATGATCCCTGTTCGCGCGGTATTCGTAGCCTGCGCGGTGGATGTTCTGCGATGATCTGAGGCAGGTGGAATGCAGTCGGCGAAGGACAACACCATGGCAGCAGACGACATCGAGGCATACACGGAGAAGCTCCGGATCGCGGGCTCGGACACTGCCCAGGCGGATATCGACCTGCTCGGCATCGTGACCGGCGCGGAACGCGCTGCGACGCAAGCAAGCATCGCCGCGGGGGCGGATAAGTACGGCAGCAAGTTCCGCGATGGCAGCGAAGGTTTCGACAACGCGATGGCCAGTATCAACGACGGCACGCGGAACATAGCGACATCCTTCCGCCGAATGTCACGGGGGCAATACCGAGCCGCTGACGGGATGCACGACGCCGAACAGGCCGCGGCCGAAAGTTTCGACCGCCGCACCTGATCCACCGAAATCGTCTCACCTGATCCGCGAAAAGGGCCGGCATGAGCAACGCACGACCTGACGAGGGTGACATGGCCTCGATCCTGGAGGCATTTCAGGAGCAGATGCGCACCATCGCCGAGGCTCAGCGCAAGCGCACGAAACTCACCGGGACGGCGACGTCGCGCGACAAGACGGTGACGGTGACCGTGAACGCCAACGGTGTCGTCATCAAGACCAAGTTCCACCCGAACATCAAGTATTTGAGCATCGAGCAGCTCGCCAGTACGGTGACCAAGGTCGCGCAGGATGCCGCGGCCGTCGTAGCCCGAAAAAACGAGGAACTCGCCGCGCCCATCACCGATCGGCGCGCACGGCTGCCGAAGCTTTCCGAACTGGTCGACGGGATGCCCGACTTCGCCGGTGAAATTCCGATCGAACCACCGGTGCCGCTGGCGCCGCCGACATCGCCCGAGTCCGCGCAGACCTCCGACGAAGCTGCCGCGCAATTCACCGATGTCGAGGCCTACGACCATCACAGGCAGGAGACGCAGTCCCATCGAGCCACCGATTTCACCTGGTAGCAGAAGGATTGCCCCGCTATGTCGATAATGATTCCGCCCTGGCTGGAGTGGCTGGGGTGGGTGGCGGGTTCGGAGTGGCCGGATGGTGACGAGGACGAGCAGCGAGCCGGCGGGGAGGATCTGCAGCGACATGCCACGCAGCTGCGCACACGGGTCCGGACTTCGGTGGAGAGCGCGATCGGCTCCACGCTGCTCGCGTATCCGGCCGGTAGCGGCCGCGACGAGATGGAGAAGTCGCTCAAAGAGCAACTGAAACTCATCGATGAACTGGCCGAATATTACGACGAGGGCGGGCGGCGAGCCATCGACTCCGCTGGGGAGATGCGGGCGACCAAGCTGAACGCCATCTTCTCGTTGGCGTGGTTGGCGGCGGAGTTGGCGTATGCGGCATTCCTCGGTCCCGGAGCGCCCTTTGCGCAGGCGGGCGCCATCGGCGCGACGCAGTTCACGTGCAAGTGGTTGGGCGCTTTCCTGCTGCGCAGGATCGAAGCGATTCTGCAAAGGACAGCGCTGTCGGACGCGCGCCAGTATTTCGTCAAAAAGGTCGTGTACGAGTTCTTCCAGGAGGGGATCACCGAGGTTATCGAAAGCTCGATGCAAGAGGGAGCGGTTCAGGGCTTGCAACTGCGGGCCGGCTACCAGAAGGGGGGCCTCAACTGGGCCGCGCTGGGCGAGAACGCGTTTTCCTCGGGCGTCGCGGGTGGCGTCGGCGGCACCGCGGGCCACGGTATCCACAACCTCGTCGATCGGCTGCCGAGCGGCCACGACCAGTGGTCGGGCATAGCCAAGGGCGCGCTCACGGGCGGCGGCGCGGGTGCGGCGGGTGCGATCGCGGCATACGCGGTAGGCGGTGGGGGAGAATTCGATCCGCGCATGCTCACGGGCGGCGCGTTGTCGGGTGTGGGGCCGAGCATGATCTACGGCTGGCGGGGCGGGTCGAATTACTCCGGCGGCCCGATGGGCAACGGACCCGGGCTGAGCCCGGACGTCGGCACGATGCTGGACGGCACGACTCCGTCCCGCCGCCAGGATGTCGGAACGGGAAACGGCGCCGGGGCGAAAACCGGGAGCGGAAATGGCTCCGCTACCAGGGGCGCGGGTACGCGCACCCCGGGCACGAACGGCAGCGACACCGGCGCGCGGGCGCCCGGCGGGCAGCGCACTTCCGGTGCCGCAGCGGGGAATGCGTCGGGTGGGGTCGATAGCCCGAAAACTGTGGTCGCGCAGCCGTCGACCGGTTCGCACGGCAAAGCCGTGGATGCCACTGCCACCAGCATCCACGGCGGCGAGAGCGCGGTCGGAGCCGCTGCCGAGCAGCCCGCACCCGCCGATTCCGATGTTGATGCTGGCAATCGATCCGCTACCTTTCCGCGGCAATCCGCAGCCGGCACGATCCAGAGCGCGGGCACCGGCCAGCATGTGGGCAAAGTCGATGCGGGTACGAGCGGGTCGACCATCAATGCGGCCACGCTGCCGGCCCCCTCGCATCCGAGTGCCGCGCACCATGATTCGGCAGATATCGCCCCGGTCTCGGGCACAACCGCGGGTACCTCGGCCGGATCCGACGCGGCCGCGGGTGCCGGAGCTGTGCCGGGTGCCGGGGACACGTCGGGGGTCGTCGCAACGCCGCATCCTGGACCGCCGTCGGCTGCGCCGAGTTCGTTCTCGACCGCGCCCGGCGCCACACCGAGTTCATCCTCGGCCGGTTCGGCGCCGGGTTCGGCGCGCGCACCCGGCGCGGCAACAACTTCGTCCGGCCGAACGTCGGTGCCGCAGAGCGAATCTCACGTCGGTCCGACGGCCGTGGACCGACCCGCTGCCGCTGTGCCGGAGCGACGAGCGGGTGTCGAGGCGCCCGAGGACGGCACCACGACACCTGATCCGCGGCCACGCTCAGGTCTCACAGGCCCATCGGCCGCCGGTGCAAGTCCGACCGGGGCAGCGCAAGCACAGGCCGCGCAAGCAAAGGCCGTGCGAGCCGACGCGGTGCAGGCCGGGACGGCCGATTCCGAAGCGTCGCGTGCCAGGACAGACGCCGCCGATAGGGACGACGGAGGGCGACCTGGTGTCCGGCGACCGGGCGATACCGGTACGGCGCCGGAAGTCGAGCACAGTCGCGCGGCAACCGACACCGCCGTCGACGGACGACCGCACCCGAATGCAACCGATGCCGACACCAAAGCTGTTGTCCAGCAGACAGACTCGAAATATGGCAGCTCTGCCGAGCCCGCGACCGTATCGAACGCGGGGGATGGGGGTGGTCATGGCCCGAACGATCCGGGCGACGACCGACCGGCGGCCGCCGATCCGGATGAGCCCGGATCCCGCGAGGGCGATAGCGCCGACGCGGACATCCACCCACCGCACCTGGGCCCCGCCCTTCCGGTGGATCCCGGGTTCACCGAAGAGCAACAGCGGCTGGCCGACGCGGCGCTGCGCGACGGTGGTTTCGCTACCGAGGATAGGCTGCAGCGCAGAATAATTCGTGGCTTCGCCGTCTCGGCGCGGAAGCGGGCAACCGTGAACGCGGACTGGTGGCATGCCCTGGCCGACCCGGCGCACCCCGACCAGCTGAGCCAGGTCCAGCAGGCGCTGGTTCGGGTCTACCCACATCAGATCGGCAACGCCGATGGCTTGCCCGCCCCGGTCCGCAATGATGCGAACCGCCTCGCGATCACCCGCGACATCGAGGACTTCATCGCGCGACGGCCCAGCGGGCGTGGCCGCTGGTGGTGGCGCTACGTGCTCAGCGAGGCGGAACGCCGGCACTTCAGCAACCTGGTCGTCACCCGAAACCATCTGGTGCAGTTGGACCGTCAGGCCGCTGCGCTGCCCGGCGAGCCGCCCGTGCACGTATTGGCATACGACGCAGCGGCGTTCGGCGGTTCCGGCAAAGTGATGGTCGCGCTCGGCAACGTGGACACCGCTCAAACGGTGAACTGGCATGTACCGGGCACCAATACAACACTGCGGTCATTGCTGTACCAGTTCACCCCGTTGCGCAACCTGTACGAAGAGACCAAGCGGGTGGACCCGAATCTGGAACTGGCGTCGGTCATCTGGATCGGATACGCCGCCCCGACCGGGCCGGTCAACACCGGTTACCTGAAGGCCGCCTTCCGCCGTCGTGCGAAGGTAGGCGGCGACCTCCTGCTACACGAGATCGCGGCCTTTCACGCGACCAGGGAGCGTGCCGGAACCGCTGGCCCGGATCGACTGAAGAGCCGGATCTTCGCGCACAGTTACGCTGTCGTCACCGTCAGCTACGCCGGCAAACGCGGCAGGCTGGCCGGTCTGATCTCCTCGGTCTGGATGTCGGGCGCCCCGGGTTCGCCGGCGGACAGCGCCGCCGAGTTCGGGATCGGTGACAACGTTCATGTCGTCAGCTCCTGGCGGGACGGCGTGACCATGCTCGGCGCCGACCAGCCGGGGGCGTGGAGCCGCTACGGCAGCGGCAGGCTCGGCCACGGCCTGGATCCGGCCTCGGAGGCATTCGGGGCGAGGCGGAGTCGCGCCGAGTACCCGCTGTCGGACAACTTCGGCAAGGTCGAACAGGTGCACCAGGGCTATCTGCGGCACAGCGATCCGCACACCCGGCGGCCCACCGAGTCGCTGGCCGACGCCGCCCGGATCGCCGCGGGTCGGGGCGACACCGTTACGCCGGTTGAGCGCCGCCGCCCGGCCCCCGACCCGGGCTGGGCGCGGCGACGGGTCGGCGCCGCGCCGATCGACGTCGAACGTGGCCGTTACGACGACGGCAGCAGCGACACCAGGGCGGACGATGGTGCACGACCGAAGTGGGCCGCGGTGTCGCCGCGCCGTGTCGCACACGTGCCGGAGACCGGTCCGCGCGATTGTGCGGTGCGCTCGATGGAATCGGTCCAGCAGTTGACCGGCAGCACGGCTATTGATGTCGCCGCCGCCCAGGAGATCGGCCTGGGCGGTATGCGCTGGCAGGATCTGGAAACGCACGCGGGTGGGCGCCTGCAGGCGGAAAGTCATGCGACCATCGCGAACCGGTTGCGGCGTATGGGCCATGGTGCGACCACCCTGGTGGTCGACGAGTATCACGGTGTCGCTGAGCGCAATAACGGCGTCGGTGCACACGCCTACGTGATGACGAACCACAACGGCATCATCGTGGTGCGCGACCCGGCGACGAACGAGGTCCGCCGTCGCCAGGACTGGACCCCTCCCGCTGGAGTCGTCGGGACGTGGGGAATCCACTACAACGCCGCGGGCGTTCCGCAGCATCCTTCCGGAAGCGTAGTGCCCGCGGACGGTAATTCCGTGCGCCCGATCGACGGGTACGCGCCGGATGCGCATACCCGCCCGGACGTGCGTCTGGGGGTCCGGGCCGCCTCGTCGCCTCTCGACGCAGCGGGCGAGACCGGACCGGCGAATTCGGACGATGGTTCACGACCGGCCAGTTCGATCGGTGCCTCGCCGCACGAGCCCGGCGACCCTGACCGGCACGACGCGCCGATCGAGGACGAGTGGACTTTGTTGCGCCCGGAGCAGGTCGGCGCACGGCTGGCGGAACGAACGGGTTCGGCGGTGTTCGGTTTCGACCTGCCAGGGCTCGATCCCGAGTCGGTGCGGGAATATGCCAGAGCCGTCATCGACATGCGGACCGCCTACCCGGATGTCTATGTACGCAGTATCGGTGTCGGTCCGCTGCCTGACTCGGTCGACGGTCGGTCGTATGCGCACATCGATCCCACCAACGGGCGGTTGTATACCGACCGGATCGTGATCAGCGACCGGCTGCCGGCAGATCCTGGTGCCTTCCAGCATCGCTTGCAGCGCCGGGTCGACACGGGCGAGGCGCTTCCCAGCGTTCTAGATCGGCCGATCTACAGCCTTTTCGTTCACGAATTCGGCTATGCGGTAGACCATGCCGGCAGCCTGTCCGCCCAGCACGCGATCGACGACGTGCTGCTCGAGCACTACTGGTCGACCCACGACCCCGCGACGGTCGAGGGCTACCAGGACTGGCTGGGCGGGCTGAGTAACGGCAGCTTCGACGAGGACGGCGTACTCGAACCGCGCGAGGCGTTGGCCGCGGCTTTTCGCGATGTGGTACTCGATCGCGAGAACGCGAGCGAGCCCGCGACAGTGATCTACGACTTGCTGACCAGCGTGGTCGAACCGCTCCCTGGCGGTGCGCCGAAATCTCCGGGGACCATCGGCGACGAGACCGGCAGCGACGTGCCGGGTCGGAAGCGAACCCCGGCCTTGCCCACGGATGAACTCCTGGCGACAGCGGACGACCGGGTGGCCGCCCGAACGGCGTATGACGGGTGGAACGCGGAGACTTCGAGCCCCGGCGGCCCGCGACCGGGCTGGGACCGGCACGGCGACGTCGTGCGGCAGGCGCGGGAGCAGGCCCGGGAAACCGCCCGCTGGTGGCATTCGCTCAGCTCGACTCAGCAGGAGTCCGTGGTCCGGGTGGATCCGGCCCGGATCGGCCGGTCGGACGGTATTCCGGCGAGGGTGCGTAATCGCGCCAATCGGTTGGCGATTCGCAGGCGCCTCACCGAACTAGGCATCGGCCGTTCGCTTTTCTTCGCGCGGCTCCAGCTGATCGGTGACAACCCGGCCAGGAGCGAGACACATGAGCGGAAGAACCTTGTCGCGATCTGGAAGGCGCTCCGGAAGGCCGATCGGTTGGCCGAGTCCGTCCGGCCCGGCCGGGCAGCCCCGCCGGTGCACCTGCTCTTCTACCAGGCGGGTCAGCTCAGCGTGCCCTCCGACGGAACGGCAGTGGTGGCCATCGGCGATGTCGACATCGAGGCCGAGGTGTCCTGGCACCTGCCCGGCGCACAGACCGACCTGATGTCGCTGGGCGGTCTGCTGACCGCCGCGCGCAATCAACTCGCCGCGACTGTGCACATCGACCCGGACGTGTCCGCCGCGGCCGTCGCCTGGCTGGGGGACGTGATGCCGCACGCCGATCCGCACCGGGACCGAATCTCAGCAGTGTGGGGACAATTGAGTGGTCTGTTGTTGGCAAGGGACATCGGGGCCTTCACCGGGACACGGGAGTTCGGCGCCGGTCTGCCCGATGGCGTTCCGGCCCCGGCCAACCACCTTTTCGGATCAGAGCACGGTGCGAAGATTGTCGGGGACGCGGGCGCCGGCAGTCGGCTGAAGAGTTACGTAGCCACCATCACCGTGGCGGGTTCACTCGGTATGGGCTCGGTGCGGCGCGCCACGGATTTCGGAGTAGGCGCCGACAATGTGTTCGTCGCGGCCGCGTCGTGGGACCAGACCAGCTGGCTGGGCGAGCGCCCACCGGAGATCACCGGTCCCGGTTTCGGCGATTTCGAGCACCGGATCAGCTGGGAGTTCGGCGCGGGGCTCGGGGTGGATCCCGCCACGGCGCCGTTCGGCGCGCACCGGATACGCGCCGAGCATCCGCGTCCGTTGCTACCGTCCCGGCGACGCCGGACGAACTACTATCGGCCCGGATCGGAGTCGTTGCACACCTTCGGCATGATCGGCGCCGGACGCGGGGCGGAGGTGCCGTTCGAGCCGCCGCGCCCCGGCTTGGACCTGCGCAGTCTGCCCGCTCGTCCCGGCGCGACCGGCGATGACCCGGCCGCGAGGCGTCCGGCCACCACCGATACCGGCGTCCGGGCACACCGCCCGCCACCCGCCGACCCGGTGCTTCGGACCCGGGCCGCCGGCGTGCACGACAACCGTTGCGCACCGAAAGCATTGCACCGGATAAACCAGTTGTTCGGCCGCCTGGTTGTGGGTGTACCCGCGGGCGATGTCGGTCTGTCCGGCATGCCTGCGGACGAGCTGGAGCGACACGCGGGCGGACGCCTGCAGTCCTTCGAATCCCACGACGACCTCGCCGATCGACTGCGCCTGATGGGCAAGGGCGCGACGGTTCTGGTAGTCGACGAATTCCACGGCCCGGTCGACGCGCACGGCGTCGGCGCACACGCCTACGTGATGACCAACAACGGCAGCACGATCATGGTGTACGACCCACGCGGCGGTATCAGGCCGTACCGGTCCGGAACACAGTCGCCGGATGTGCGCCGCACCTACGGGATCGTGATCGACTCCGACGGAATCCCGGAGCTGCCCATCCACATCCACGACCCGGTCGCTCACCCAGGCTCTCGCATCGGCGCCACGGAGAAGAACGCCACAGAGAAGAACACGGGACCGTTGCGGGCGGAGCTGGGGGTTCGCGCGGAAGGTCCGGATCCGGGTGATGAGCGTGCGCGTCGGCGCGCCGGCCTTCGTACCTGGGATTGGCTGAGCGAGAATCTGCCCGGCTGGCCGGCCGACAAGGTCGAGGATGCCGGGCTCGAGCTGGCCGAACTCGTGGCGGATGAACTCGGCGTCGTCGACGGCGAAGTCCGTGTCGTGCTGGAGGTGACCGGTACGCCGGGCGAACGCCTGCTGCGGGTCACAGTCGGCGATTCGGGTTTCGAGTTCGGTGAAGCCAGCGAGCTGCCGCGGTGGCTCGCCGACGCCCTCGCCCGGGTGCCGTATGTGCGCTTGAATGTCGACGGTGAACTGGCCATCGCGGTGTCCGACCGGCACATCACCGAACTCGCAACAGCGCTGGCTCCCTTGCTGGTTCCCCGTTCGCCGGAGAAAACTGCCCGCGACATCATCCGCGGGGGCCTGCGCCGGATCGCCCGCATCAACAAAGCACGGCTGCTCGAATCGCAAACCAATGTGGATGGCGAGCCCAGGGAGTACCGGCTGGACGACTCCGAGGCCGAACTGACCATCTACGCGTTCTCGAAGCAGGAGTTCGAGTTCGGACTGCACCGGTTGGACCTGGCCGGCAGCGACGACCGGACGTTGACCCTCGACGAGTTCACCGCGGCCGTGCTCGGGGGACTGGACCAGCACTGGCTCGACCGGGTCGGGGCGCCGACGGACAGCGGCCCCGCCGCGCTCGAGACAGATCCCGTATCCGGCCTGCCGCGGCATGTGGTGCTCCCCGTTCGGACGGGACAAGACGTCGCACAGTCTCGTTGGCTGATCCGCCGGGTGATGTCGGGCTGGCCGCACCCCGCTGATGTGGGATCGGCGGTCTCCTTGGTGTCGGATCTGGCGGGAAACCTTTTGGTGCACCCCGAAGCCACCGGGTCGGTGACGACGACGGTGTCGGGTGAGCCCGGTAACCGAGTAGTTCGTGTCGCGGTGCGCGAGGACAATATGCGGGCCGGGTGGGTAGCTGACGTCGAAGCCCGACTCAGCCTGCGGTGGCTGGCGCGATTGGCCGCGGCGTCGGGCGTCGACCCGCACTCGGAGGGCAGGACCTTCTGGTTCGAATTCCGCGAGACCGTGCCGGAGGGCGATGAGCCGACCGCGGATTCGGATCGGCACGGTGTCGACATCGGCGACGACGACTCGGCCGGTCCGCCACTATCGCGAGGCGGGCCGGCATCGGTGGGCGCCGAAATTCACGAAGTCGGTCAGGCGGCGGTCGGCATGGCCGTACCGCCAGCCGATGCCCGACCGCCGGCCGGATACGAGCTGGGTGCGGCGGAACTGGCGGCCTTGGAGGAGGTTGTCGACGTAGCGCCGCTCAACGATTTGGGGGATGTGTTCCGCGTCGAATTCGGCGACGGAAGTGTGTGGGTCTACCGGACCGAAATGGATCCGGAAGAAGCGGAGGACATCGGCGTCCCGCGGTCCGGATTGCTCGTTCGTGAGGTTGCTATGTCGGCGCTGGACCAGGTCTTCGGCGCCGGTCTGGTGCCGGAGTCGAGGTTCTGGCGTGGCCCGTACGGTCTGGGCACGTTGACCACCTTCGTTCCGCATGAACCGGGCCTACCCGTGCGGGGATACTCGAAGGCTCACCGACATTGGGCCGCAGTACTCGATTACATCGGTGGAAATATCGATCGAAATCCGAGCAATTGGGGAACGCTGCCGACCGCCGGCGAAACCGGCACACAGCGAGTGTTGCTGTTCGACAACACCAGTACTCTCCCCGAGGACCCGAACTCCTTCATGTTCGCCGACGAAGACGAACGCGGCGCCCTGGTCGGGCGTATCCGATCGCCCTTCGTCCTGGATGCGTTCGATGAACGGCTCGATGCCACTGTGCTGGCGAGGGTGCGGGCATTCGAGTCCGGCCGGCTTCGTACCCTGCTGCAGACGCTGGGTGTCGAACCAGAGGCCATCGATGACGCGGTGCGCAGGCTGGAGGAGATCCAGCGCAACGGCAAGATCACCGGCGCGGCATTCCCCGGTCTCGGGAGCCTGAATTGGGTTGTGGGTGTGGGGGAGTCGATCGCCCCCGGCGAGTCGATGACCGCGTGGGAACGCGCGGTCTACGACCACGACAGGGCATCCGCCGTCATGGAAGGTCGCCTCGGCGATTCGGATCAGCGCGATGGCCTGTTCCGGGTCAGGTTCCCCGATGACGACAGTCTTTGGGTCTATCGTCCCGAGACCGGCCGGTGGACCGAGGAAATCAGTGTTCCGCCGTCGGGTCTTGCCGTTCGTGATGTCGCTTTCTCGCGTCTGGACGCACTGCTCGGGTTCGGATCGGTGCCGGTGACGACGCTGTGGGGCGGTCCGGACGGCAATGGTTCATTGATGGAATTCGTTGCTCGCGGTCCGACGCGGGCGGTCGCGGAGTATTCGCCAGTGGAACGCGGCATGTTGGCGGCTTTGGACTACATCGCCGGATCGCACGATCGGTCCGAGCGGAGTTGGTTCAGTCGCGAGTCCGAACCGGGCCGTGGTCGTCTGGTACCGATCAACAACGGTTTCAGCTTCCCCGTCGACCATGAATCATTCGCTCCGCACCGGACCTCGCCCCCTGCGGATCCCGAGATCCGCAACCAGTTCACCTCCCGGTTCGTCGCCTATGCCATGACCGAGGGGCTCGAAAGCTCGGTCCTGGCCAAGATCCGTGCGATGGACCCGGCCAGGCTCGAGGCGATGCTGGCGGCGCTCGGGCTCGAGGGACCGGCGATCGACGGTGCGCTGGCACGATTGAAGGAAATCCGAGTCGAGGGCAGGATCACCGGCGCGGCATGGCTCGATATGACCCGCTCGAACCTCAGCGCGGGCGTGCTCATGCCGATGGACGCGCAACGGGCGGCTCGATCGAGCTTCGACGACTGACTCGTCCGGTCATCGCCGGACCGGGCATTTCCGCCGCGTTCACACCTGCTCGTCTTTGATCGCCCGCACCACCTCGGCGATCTCGGCGTTGATCAAGGTGATCAAGCCCTTGGCGTCGACAGCTCTCGCGACCGGTGGGTTATCGCCGGTGATCGCGTATCGACCATCATCGACCAGGTCCCGCCAGCCGAACCCGCGGCGCACGATGCCGCGCGGACCGAATCGCGAACTGCCCTGGCAGATTTCGATCATTCCGGCGCGGGCCGGCGTCGACCGCAGGAACTTCGCCGAGCGGTACTCGACGGCATCCTCGGACAACTCGTGCGCGACCAACCGCCGGAAGGAGTAGTCCATCTGCTGGTGCTGCCCGTCCGGTGGCGCGAGGGTGACTTCGCCGAGCTGTCCCGCCGCGACTTCGGGCAGCGCGGCCACCAGCGTGTCGGCCAACGACAACACATCGCACTCGGCGACCGTGAATCCCCCGCTGTGCCAGACCGTCTTGCCCGGCAGTTGCGTCAGTAGGTAGGCCTGACCGCCACGGCGAACACCGAGCAACCGGACGATTCCCGATGGATCGTCCGGGTCCCGGGCGTCCCGGCCGTGCGCCAGCACCCGGATGTCCGGGCGTGCCACCGTCTGCAGCACGTCGTCCATCTCCGCGGCCAGCGTCGTCCGCAGGCGCTCGCGCACCTCGTATTTCTCGCGGAGGTAGTCGTCGTAATACGGTGTCGCGGCGGTGAACACGAAGGGCGACGGCATGCCGCCCTCTTTGAGTTCCTCCCAGAGGACCACGAACTCGATGTCGGTGAGCCGCCAGAAACCACTCATTGGTCCAAAACGGGTTTCGCGACCAGCTGGGGACCACCCATGGCTTCGTCCAGATAGTCGGTCGACTCGAGGAACGCGGACTTCTTGTAATCCTTGTCCTCCTGGCCGGCGCCGCGGCCCGCCGAGCCCGCCGCACCGGGCGAGCCCGGCGTGGCGGCCATCGGCGCCGCGCCGGCCCGGCCGATGGCGCCCGTCGCGCCGGCGGCACTCGCCCGCGGAAAAAGCTTGGACGCCTTGTCCAACGGGTTCAGCGCCGACGGACTCTTGGCCCCGGGGCCCGGCCCGGCAGCCTTTCCCGGACCGGCGCCGAGACCGGAGGCCAGCGACGATGCCGTGCGCTGAGCCGCCTGTTGCGCCGTGCGCTGAGCCGCCTCTTGCGCCGCTTGCTGGGCGGCTTGCTGTGCGGCGCCGGCGGCTTGCTGTCCCGCCTGCTGTGCTGCTTCTTGTGCCTGCTGTGCGGCCTGTGCCCGTTGCTGTGCGGCTTGTTGCTCCTGTTGCTGTGCGGCCTGCTCCCGTTGCTGTGCGGCCTGCTCCCGTTGCTGTGCGGCCCGCTGTCGTTCCTGCGCGGCCCGCGCCCGTTCCTGTGCGGCTCGCCGCGCCTGTTCCTGTGCGGCCTGCGTCCGTTCCTGTGCGGCTCGTCGCGCCTGTTCTTGTGCGTCCTGCGCTCGTTGCTGTGCGATTTGTCGCGCCTGTTGTTCTTGCCAGTCCTCTTGCCGAGCGTTCCATTGCTGCTGCGCGTCGTCGGTGGCGGAAGCCGGTCGCGCTACCGGCCCGGGGCCGGTGCTGAACCCCGGTCCCGGCGGCCCTGGCGGCCCAGTGTTGATGGGTGAAACCGGTATCGGCAGCGCCGGTACCGCCAAGTCGGAGTCGCTGACACCAGGGACATACCACTCGTGCAGCGCGGTGATATGCGGGATCCGCGGATCCTCCGCGGGGGAGGCCAGCATCGTCCCGGCATAGGGAGCCGGCGGGGGTTGCGCGCTGGTGGGCATCAGCGGCTTGGTCTGCGCCAGCCAACCCGAGGTGTAGTAGAGGTTTGCCCCGATCGACGACATCGCCCGGGTCAGGTTGAGGGTTCCGGTGCTGTAGGCCCGTGAGGCGGTGATGGCCATGGTCTTGCCGGCGCCCTCCCATTTCGCCTCCGCCGCGACGAAATTGTTTCCGAGCTTGTCGTACTCGTCCTTCAACTCTCCGCTCATCCAAGTCCAGATGGCGGCCGCGTCGGCTACCAACTGCGGATTGATGTCCTTGCCGAGGTTGTAGAACCAGCTGTACGGGTAGTGCTCCGGCGTCTCGGCCCGGACCGTCGCTCGGTTCTTGCCGGTGAGCGCGGCGAGCCCCGGCGGCAGATGCGTTCTGGGCAGACCGGACGTCTGTATCTTGGTGGCGTCGGTCGGCACGGGGTAGGTGGGCGGTCTACTCGAACCGGCCGCGGGTGGGTTGTTGTGAAACGATCCCGGCGCCGTGGGCATCGGGAAGGGGCGGATCTTGCGGAGGCTCTCCCCCGAGATGTCTTCGGCATCGGCGTAGGCCTTGCCTGCCGCGAAGAACGCGTCCGCCATGTCGTGCAGGATTTCGAGATTCAAATCCAGAATGGTGCCCAGTTCGGCGGCCCGGCCGGAATTCTTCGCCGCGAGAGCTTCACCGGAGTCGGCGCCGGAGAAGCGTGCCAGCGAATCGACCATGCTGATCTTCGCGCGGACCGCACGCACTCGGGCTATGGTGTCACCGACCTGCTTCGCAAGCAGCTCGACGGTGCCGGGTTCGAGCCTTAGCCGGCCGTGGCCCGCTTGCTCGGCCAAGGCCTGCCATGAATTGTTCTTCCCACCCATAAGTCGTGCTCCTGACTGGCTATCCCGGCAGCGCCGGGAAGATCTCGTCCGCCCGTCCTGGTCCGTGCTCGCACGGATTCGACCAGGACGTTCGCGCCGCCGTGCGAGCCGTAATATCCACTGTCACCAGGCTGGTCGTCGCTCCCGAGGAGATGGCGCATTCGTCTCTGTTGTCCCGAACTTTCCGATAACGCGATGTCGGATGATCGCCAGTAGTCGGAATACAAAGGTCGGACTGTGGATCAGCCAGAATTTCCTGATGCTTCACCGTCGCGGCATAGACCGCCGCCGTCTCGAACGGCTCGTCGTGCTCGGCCGCCCAGCCGTACGCACGCCATCCGCCGGCGTTGAGGGGACTCTCGCTGTCCGGCGCACACCGTACCCGCGCGGCACTGAATCCGCTCTCGTTCAGGTATCCGGCAAGACTGTCGGCGTTCTCGGGGGTCCGGACCGCCGGTGTCTCGCGGCGCGAACTCGGCACGAGTGCTATTGCGCCGCCGTCGGATTCGCACCCGGTTGCCAGCGCGCTGCCGGTTGCCAGCGCGCACAGCATCTGAATCCTCGGCATATCCCTCCGACTACCCGGTTCAGCACATCATGACACGTTCGGCTCGAGGAAACGCCGGGTTTCACGACTACCTTCGCTCGTCCTGGATGACGTGGATCGCGGCGGCCATCTCTGCGTTGATCGTGGTGGTGAAGCGTTTTGGCGCCCGCTGGTTCGGCGAGCGACGGAAGGTCTGCCTCGACCATCTGCCATCATCGGGTACGTCCCGCCATTCGAGTCAGCAGGCGCACTCGTACGTATACGCGGTTCGACTGTTGCGCGGTAAGCGGATTCGGCTGTCCAGCGCATGCAACGCCCCCGCTCCCCGGCTGCGCCGTGGGGAGCGGGGCCGCCCGAGACCGCTATATGCGCGAGTACCCGTCAGGCAGGGCGCTCGAACTCCCCGGCCTGCACACCTGCGGTGAACGCATCCCATTCGCCCGGCGTGAACACCAGCGTCGGACCGGTCGGGTTCTTGCTGTCACGCATTCCGATCATCCCGCCGTCGACGAACGCGACTTCCACACATTCCTTGCCGCCGCCGCTTCGACTGGACTTGAACCAATTGGCTCCCGACAGATCGACAGTCACGCTTGATACTCCCTTGCCAATTTGCCTTAGCAGACTCTTGCTGGATGCAACGTCAAGCGTGGTTTGCTGGATGACGTTGTCCGCCTGACGATACCTGTCCACGTCCTTCGTGCGCTCCAAGTACATGTCGCCCGCATACGACTCGATGTAGACCACGGTGGGCGCTACCTCGCGGTCTTCGGCATCGACTCCGACGTCCGGGATCACGAACGGTCCGGGCGCGATCCCGAGCGGGAAGCCAGCGGAGAACGGCTGAATCCGAACGCTCACGTTCGTCGGCGTGTTCGCCAGGTGCTGAAACTGAGCGGCCATGACAGCGGGGCTACCCACGACATAGCGCAACGTCGCTTCGTTCAGTACGAACTCTGCCTGAACCGGACGAGTCTTACGATTGGTCCGAGCTTGTCGCTTGGCGCGGAGTTGTGCACGTCGATTCCTCGGGCGGATCGTTGGGGAAATACGCCCGATCGAGAACGCGAGCATAGTCTGGGGTTTGGAGTAATCCCGCCGAGAAATATCGAATCATGCAGCGGCACAAGGTATGTCGTGACCGCAAAAGGTCCGTAAAGGGCGACGGCGCTAGCTGTCGGGTACGAGCGGGCACAACTCGTTACACCGGTATCGGGCCCGCGCGAACGGAGCCGCCACGCGCGGCCTGACGTTCGCACCAGGTACCGAGCAGCTGCCTATCGCCGCTCGTCTTTGATGGCTTTGACCACTTCCGCGATGCCGGAGTTCACCAGCATGGTGAGCCGTTTGGCGTCGGCCGCCACCGCGACCGGCGGGTTTGCTGCGGTGATCGCGTAGCGCCCGTCGCCGTCCAGGTCCCGCCAGAACATCTGCTTCCGAGTCATCCCGCGCGGGCCGAATCGGGACATCCCCTGGGCGATTACGATCATGCCTTGGCCGGTGGTCGTGGCGCGCAAAAATTTGTCGGCCTGTTGTTCGGCGGTGTCGTCGAAGGAGTCGTGCACGAACGACCGGCCGTAGGAGAAGTCCAGGTCGGCGCTGTTGGTCTGCTTGGCGAGCACGATGTCACCGAGTTCGCCCGCGGCCACCTCGGGCAACTCCGCCGTCAGGGTCTCGGCGAGCGCCAACGGCGCGCACTCGGTGACCGTGTAGCCGCCGCTGTGCCACGCCGTCTCGCCCGGAAGCTGTTTCAGCAGGTACCCGTAGCCCTCGCGGCGGACCGCGAGCAGTCGGATCTGACTGGCGGCGTCCTCCTCGTCGCTGCCCCAGCCGTGCAGTACGACCCGGATGTCCGGCTGCGCAACCACATCCAGCACGCTATCGAAACTACCGTTCAGCTTGCCGCGCAGTTGCGCCCTTATTTCCCGCTTCTCACGCTGATAGTCGTTGTAATACTTGGTCCGACTGGTGAATACGAACGGGGCCGGCAAGATATCCGCTTGCGCGGTCTCCCATGCGACGACGAACTCGAGGTCGGTGAAATTCCAGGTTCGGGTCATTTCTCCACGACGGCCCTGACCACCGTCGGCGCGTCACCCAACGCCTCTTCCAGGTGCGTCTTCGAGTCGAGGTAGTTGGCGCGCTTGTGGTCCTTGCCCTGACCCTGCCCCTGGCCTGCTCCGGCTCCGGCTGGGCCGGGTGATCCCGGCGCTCCGGCCGCGGCGATCCCGGATCCGGGGATTCCGAGACGTCCGAGTGCGGACCCCGCCGGCCCGGCGAGGTTCGCGCGCGGGAACAACCGCGCCGCCTCGGCTTCCTTCTGCAGCGCGGCCGCAGCAGCACCGGCGCCGCCTATGCCGCCGACCTTTCCGGCGCTGAGCCCACCCGTTCCACCCGGTGTGCCGAGGCCGGGGAGACCGGCAGCCCTGGCTGCGTTGTTGAGGCTGTCCAGTCCGGAGCCCATCGCCGCCGCTTGCTGGGCCGCCTGTGCTGCCTGCGCCGCGGCATTCATGCCCTGCTGCACGCCTTGCTGCGCCATGTCGGCCGCCTGGCTGAGACCGTTCGCCGCTTGGCTGGCGCTGTCCGGCACGGTGGTCGTAGTCGTGATGGTGCGGTCGGTCGCCTTTGTCCCCGTCGGCGAGGTGTCGGGGCCGCCGGCCGCCGAGGGGACGAGGTCGTTGCCGAAGCTCTGTGGCGTTCTGGTCGGGGTGTAGCCGGTCGGGGTGTAGCCGGTCGGGGCATAGCCGGGGCCGCCCCCGGGACCGCCCCCGGTGTACGGGCCGCGGTCCCCCGTTTTGTCGGCGGGGTTCGCCGCCTTGCCCTTTGGGATCGACGTGCGGTTGGTCGGCAACTCGTTCAATGTCGGCATGAACAAAGAAGAGGTCTGGACTCCCAGAACATAGCTGTTTTCCATGTTCTGTCGATATATCGCAAGGTTTCGTTGATTCTTGTCAGCCTGAGTGGGGTCCAGGTAGGAGTAGGAGCCGCCCATCTCGTCGAATGTAGTCACCATCTTCGCCGGCGGCGGCTTCGGATCCGGGGGCATGCCTTCCTTGGTGCTCTTCAGCCATTTCCCGGTGTAGTCGAGAAGGGAACTGACAGCATTCATGCGCGAAGTCAGGTCGACGGCTTTCGCATGATATTTCTTCACCGCGCCTATTGCTTTGTCGGCGCCGGTACCGCTCCAGTCATCCTTGGTCGTGTTCGCGATATTTTCGGCGAAGGCGCCGACCGCGTCGTCCAGTTCGAGTGCCATCCACTTCCAGTCTCGTGTGGCCTCCCGCACCGGTTTGATTGCGAGTCCGGTAGACAAGCCGAGGTCGTGGAGGTCACGCCACTGCTGATTGGCCGGGTTCTCGGGGTTGGGGCCGGTTTCCAGCCGATCTTGGTGCAGTGGCTCCCGCTGTGTCTGGGTGGAGCCCGCGTAGTCCATGACCTTGCCCGGGATCGCAGCCGGTTTCACCACATCGGAAGGCTCGACATCTCCGAACACGTTTTCTATACCGTCGGTCTTAGGTACTTCTGTGAAGTCTCTGCCGGTCGGGTCTACTCTGTCTTCGTCATCTATTTTGACAATTTTCGGATCTTTCCCCAGCTCCGGCGCCTTGGTGACGAATTTCCCTCCCTTTTTCGGCACTTCCGCTCTGATTCGGTCCAGATCCCCTAGCATCCATTTTCTAGTTTTCTCGTCGTAGCCCCCTGCGGACTCCAGGTCGGTCTGAATGTATTTTTTGCCCGCGGCTATGAACGTGTCCATCATTTCGGTCAACATCGCCTCGTGGGTGCGCAACACTTCGGACAGCCCGCCGAGGGTGTCGTTGCATTGGATCGCCAGCAGGTCCCCGGAATCCAGCTGGCTCAGCTGGCGGAGGGGGACCATGGCGGCGATCTTCTCCTGGACGCGGAGGATTCCGCCGATCGCCTCGGAGCATTGGTTGGCAGCCTTCTGTGCGGCCCAGAACTCGAATCTGAGAGGGTCCTTGGGGGCTTTCGTATAGGCCGCGATGTCCTTCCACGGGTCCTTGTCCTTGGTCGTCGTGACAGGGCCGACGCTGGGGCTCGGCGGGTGGCCGGGATAGGTCATCCGTGCCTCCGAGTCCGTGCCCCCGACAGTGGCAAGGCCTTGGTGTCACCCATGCGTCGCGCTCCTGACTATCACCGACAATCTGACCCATAGTGACACGGACGTGCTCATCGCGTGGTTCATTCCTTCCCGTCAGTGGTGGTTGACGTCAGGAGGAGAAGATGTCGTGAGGTGTACACCTCTATAGAGAGGAGGTGGCCCGTGCAGATCATGCGGATGCCGAAAGTCGCGGCTGCCCGTATAGGCGTCGGCCATCTTCTCGATGTGGTTCCGGCCACCGAACGCCACAGCGATGACCTGGATTACGAGTATGGAGCAGACGTCGTCGCGGATCGCTCGGCGGTCGGCGCCCGGAGAATTTCTGAATACGACGAGCGGATGAGGGATGCCATGTGGAGAGCAGCGTCCAGGAGTGGCTCGATCTCGGTTGAGACCACCGAACAGGGACTGCCGATCGGTATCACGATCGAGCGTGCGGAGTTGCGGCGCGAGCCAGGGGAGTTGGCGCGCGAGATCCTCCGGCTGTGCAAACAATCGGCGAATCGTGCCGGACTGGCTCGCCGGGCCGAATTGGCGGAGGCCGGGCTGACCAGCGATGTCCTTGCCCTGACCGGTTTGCCCAAGCCGGAAGATGTTGCGCGCAAAGAGCTGATGGACGAGGTCGAGTACGAGGTCGAGCCGCAGAGCTGGCTGAGGTCGGTATGAACGAGGCAATGGACGCGCTCGAGGCGCGAGCGCACCGCCAGCTCGAGCGATTGCGCGACCTGGCCGACCGGATGGCCGCGGTCCGGGTACGCGAGACCTCGACCGACGGTGCGGTCACGGCCGTGGTCGACGGTAACGGCGCGCTGGTGGATCTCGAATTGTCCGGCAGAATCGCCGAACTGTCGCCCGCGGAGTTCGAACAGACCTTGGTGAGCACAACGGCTTCGGCGGCCCGCCGCGCATTCGCCGAGCGCGGCGCGCTGGTGACCGACTTCAACGAAGAAGCGGCCGAAGACAGTAAATGAGATTTCCGTAACGTCATGGAGATTTCCGCGCTATTCCCAGTACTGAGTGATCGTAAGGGCGATCCAGTACATTGGGCCTACCGGATCAATCGTCTACCGGCAGCGGAGGTTCCTGATGGACAAGGTTCTTGTAGTTACTGACGCCCTCCGCGGGTATGGAGATGCCGCGGCGGCCACGGCCGTCGAAGTCGCCACAGCGGGCGCGGCGAATCAGGCCGCCACCATTGCCGCGGTGATCCCGGTGTTCGGCCTGATCGGGCAGGATTTCCTCGCCGCCTTCGCGGTTGCGCAGGCCAACAACATGATGTCGGTGGCCGAGGTAGCGCATGTGCACGGCATGACCGCGGTGGCCTCGCACGGGGGCGCCGCGACCTACGACCTCACCGATGACACTTCGGCCGGCGATCTCGGAACGATCAGCAAGTCGATATGAACGCGCCGCTCGACCCCGCGGTTCTCGACCTGTTGCGTCAGAGCGCGGTGGGCCCCATGCTGGACCGACCGGTCAACGATGTCCTGAAAGACATGGGATTGCCGCCGTTGCCGGACATCTCGGGCCTGCCGCCGCTGCCCGAGTTTCCGCCGCTTCCGGTGCTCGACCTCTCCTTGCTGGCCAAACCGCTGACCGATCTGTCGAGCAGTTTCGGCAGCGGACAGTTACCCGCCGCGCCGCAACTCGATCCAGCGCAGGTGTTGGCACAGGTTTCCTCCGTTGTGCAGACCGCGGTGGTGCTCGGCAGTTCCGCGCTGCAGATGGTGATGCAACTGTGGCAAGGCATGGCCGCGTCAGCGGCGGCGGAGAAGGCCGGGCAGGTGGCGGCCGACGGCACGGCGGTCGCCGGCCAGAGCACGGCGACCTCCGCGGGCGTCACGGCGGCCGCGGGAACGGTGTTCCAGGGCGCGGCCTTGATGGCGGCGATCGTCGCGAAGTTCATGACCTCGCTCGCCGCGTCGGCGCCGTTCCTCGGGACGCCGGGCGGCCAGCTGTTCCTGGTCGCGCTGACCACCGAAACACTCGCCGAGGCAACGGCGGTGGTCGCCAAGACCCGTGGCGAACTCACCGTGCACAGCGCGGCGATGACGCAGACCGGGCAGAAGGTGCCGGTCACCAATGCGCCGAAGAACGTGGACCCGATGCAGGCGGTTTCGCAGGTCATGCAGCTGCTGGGCCCGCTGACCCAGTTGGCGACCACGGGCGGACAAGCACTGCAGGCCGCGCAGACTTCGTTGAATGTGCCGAAGTCGATCTCGGACGGCGAAAAGGACCGGGAGCGGTGGAAACTCGGCGAGAACGGTGCCGGTATGCCGGGCATCGGCGCCGGGCCGATCGGTGTAGGTGGCGGCGGCGCGGCGGGAGCCCCCGCGCGCCAACTGGCTTCGTGGTCGGGTGTGCGCGCGGCCGGACCGCTGGGCGTCGCGGGAGCGAGTATGCCTGCGGCCGAAGCTACTTCGACCACGTCCACTACGGCGATGCGTGGCGTGAGCTCCGGACCGAGCATGATGCCGATGGCAGGCGGCGCGGGAGCGGCGGGCATGGCCCGCGCCGGCGAGCAGTCGGTCGACGGTCTGCGCGGCGAGCTGGTCACCGCGCAGCACGGCAATGAGGTCGTCGGCAGTATCGAGGGTGCCTCGGTGCCGGTGGTCGGCGCACCCGAACCACTGGACTCCGAGTCACCGGACAAGTCGCTCACCCTCTGACAGGAGGACGTCATGGAATTCGATCCGATCCGGGCCCGCAAGTCCGCCGCGGACCTGGACGCTCTCGCGGCGCGTCTGGACACCGACCTGCGCGGGAGCCTGCCAACGCTCGCCGTCGAATCGGCGGGCTTGGACGAAGTGTCCGGCCGTGCGGCGGAGACGATGCGCGGTGTCGCGTCCTCTTATGGCGAGTCCGCCTCCGCAGGCGTGCTGGAGATCCGAAAACTGGCGGCCGCGTTGCGTTCCCACACCGATGTGCTGGTGCAGATGGAGGACGACAATGCCGCCGACTTCGGAAGAAGCTGACACGGGGCGGCGCGTATGGTCGAACCACCGGTAATCGGTTTCACCGGTGTGGTCTGGCAGGCCAGACCAACCGAGAAGTTGGCACAGGACCTGACGACAGGGCCCGGCGCCGCGCCGATGGCCGACGCGAGCATGGCATGGGCGAAGCTGGCTGCGAGTTTCGGTGCGGCGGTAGCGGACTACGAACAGATCCTGCTGAATATCCGCGAATCGTGGCGCAACGGCGAGAGCGAAGCCGTGCACGAGCGCATCGCCACACTGCGTGAGTGGCTGATCGACGCCGCTGCGGCGGCGAGCCAGAACGCCGCCAAGGCGGGCGCGCAGGCCGTCGCCCACGAGGTGGCGCGCCTGGCGATGCCGCATGTCGCCGAGATCGCGGCACTGGAAGCGACGAAGCGCGGAATCGAGCAGGCCGGCGCCGCGCTCGGCGCACCGCTGGTCGCTGCCGCCGCCCAGGTCGATTCCGAGCAGGATATGGCCAAGGCCAACGCCGCTCGCGTCATGCAGAGTTACGAGGCGGCCGCCACCCCACTGGCCATGCCCTGGCAACAGCAGCATCCGCCGGTCATCGCGCCGGCTGCCGCGCTGGAGGCCGAGGCCGGGGCAGCCGAGACCACGCCGGCGGCCGCGGGCGCTCGCGGGGTACCCCGCATCGGTGGTATGCCGAATCTGGCCGGGCTATCGATGCCGCGGGCGAAAACTGCCTACCGGACGCAGACGGTGTCGCAATCGGTCGCCGCGCCGGAAGTCGTTCCGGTGGAGTCGACTCCGGTCGTCACCGACAACGCGGCGAGCCGAATGGTGCCAGGCGCGATGAATCCCGGCACGGCCGCGGGCGAAACCGAACGCGTCGTGCGCGCCGCGGTGGCCGCCACCCGGCCGGGTGAGGGGCTGCAGATCGAAGCGGGCTTGGACGCGGCGCCGCCGGTGCTCGGCGCCGCGCCCGAGCAGGCACGGCCGGAACCGGCGCCGACCGAGGCAGCGTCATGACCGCCCCGCGTGGCAGGAGACCGCCATGCCGACGATGACCAATGACAGCCTGCTCGTCGCGTCCGGTCTGCTCGGTGTGCAGACGCTGCCGCTGGTACTCGGAGTCGGCCCCCAGCAGGATTCGGCCGAGGCATGGCAGGACGCGCAGCGGCAGGCCCTCAGCGGCTTGCGCGCGTCCGGTCTCGTCAACCGTTACGACGAACTCGCCCCCGAACTCGCCGCCGCCTTGTCGACCCTTTCCCAGCCCGATCGCGAGCTCGTGGCCCGCGTCTACACCGAAAACGGTCCGGTGCGTGTCTGTTTGGCGCGCCGGGGCAGCGAGCACGCGGTCGTCGTCCGGACCGGCGACGTCTTCGATATCCGCACCACCTGGGCCGACGACGATGGCGCCGCGCTCGCGCGCCCGGTGCTCGGCGCGCTCGGCGCGTGCCGGCCCGCCGAGATCGCCAGCTTCAGCGCTCCCGCTGGCGACCTGCGTGAACGTCTCGACAAGGCAACGTCGTCGACTGATTTCACCCAGGCGCTGTACGCGCTCGGCGTAGTCGACGAGCGGGACGCGATCGAATTCGGTCTGGCGATGTCGAGCTGCCACGCACATGCCGAAATCGTCGCCTATGTCCACGAGGACGGCGCGAGTTCCCGATCGTCCGGGGCGGTAGCCGTGTACGACACCGCACGGGGTCGTATTGTGGCGAGCCCCGGCGCCGCTGCCGACCTCCGGGTCTGGTCCACCTTCACCCCGGGCTCCGACCATCGGATCGCGCAGGCGATTTCCGCCCTGATCGAATCCCTGCCCGGAGGAAGGTGGATGCCCTAGTCGACGCATCAGATAGGACGAGCGATCAACTGTGCCGTGGCGACGGTGCATTCACAGTGAATACAAACGATTTCGAAAGGTCAAAGCAATGGCATTGACAAATCTGGGTGGCGACGGCGGCGCGGGCAGCGGCGAATACGGTGTCGAGGCGACCGGTATCGACGGCGTCAAAAACCGTATGACGGATGCGATCTCGACCCTCAAGACCTCTATCAACCAGATCGACGACTCCGTCCAAGCGGTGGCGGCCGGCTGGCAGGGAGATGCCCACAGCGAGTTCGTGACCAAAGCCGCTGAATGGCACGAAGAAGTGGCAAATCTGAACCTGAAGCTCGACGCCTTCTCCACTGCGGTGGAAGAGGGCAAGAAGACCATCGTGACCACCGACCAGGCCGGTTTGGCGTAGGCAACTCGATTCGAAGGAGACAAGACAATGGCGATCCTGTACAGCAAAAACAAGATCACTGAGATGGTCAGCGACCTGGACCGGTACGGCACCACCATGAAGCGGCAGATCGACGAACTCGAAGGCGCTGCCACGGCGTTCCGTGCGAATCTGAAGGGTGATGAAGCCATCGCGAACTTCGACACGACGCACGCGAAGTTGACCGGCGAACTCTCCGACACCCTGCAGAAGCTCGATGCTCTGGCGGTAAAAGTCGAGGAGGCGTTCCACCGCATCGTCGGAGCCGACGGCAAAATCGGCGACGGTTTCGCCAGTATCCTCTGACTCAGTGTCGCATTGCCGACGAAGAATTGCCCGTGTGCTCCTCTACGTGGAGTACGCGGGCAATTCGTTGTCCACCCCGATTGGTCCTACCCGCCGGCAGCCGAACCGCCACATGGAAATCTGTTCGGAATGGTGTATGCGCGAACGGCAGTGAACCCGGCATCCGTGCATACCGCGACCCGGTCGCGTCACACCGGAATCGGCCGCGGCAAGCCGAGGTAAGTCATCTCGAAAGGCGTCGCAACCATGTCTACGGTTGTCGTTCCCGCGGCAGTTCGCACGGTGACCCGGTTCGCGGTTTGCGGGTCTTCGATCAGGGTGATGTCGGGGTTGAAATAGTCGCCACCGACCGCACGTGACCGCAGGAGTATGACCGTAGCGTCGGAGTGGTGCGTCGACGGCGCTATTCCGTCGTAGACGATGACGGATGCGGCCCGGTGCGAGTTCGCCTGCTGGGAACCGGCCGACCAGGCGGCCAGCGACAGCAACTGCGCCGAATCGACATAGGCCACCATCTCCCGCCAGGCCTCATGGCGGTTGGTGTGCACCACGACGGTGGCGCCCAACGCGATGGCGCGCAGGATGACCTGCTTGGCGATGAGCAGCGCGCCGATGATCTCGATCCGGCGCACATGCTGACCGACCAACGGCAGCGCCACACCCTGCCCGGAGGAGTCCGCCCCGATCAGTTGTCCACAGCCGGCGATGGGCATGGACAGGCCGACCAGTGAATCCGGCGTGCCGAGAGCGCTGTCGATCGGCAGCTCCGGTCCCTGGGCGCTGATCGGAAGGCTGTGCAGCAGCGCCCGATACTGTTTGCCTGGCATCGGTATGAGACCGGGGGCACTCACCTGGGCAGGCTCGTGGCGAGTGTCGAACCGGACCGTCGCGGTCACCGCGATCGGCGCCGATTCCGCACTCTGGGCTGGTGCGCCGTCGCGTGTCGCGCGCCGGAGCCGCACGGTCATCGTTGTCGCCAGGCTCTGGGTCGCCCAGATATCGGCGAACCCGCGCGGGCCGAGCGCATCGAGCGTCATCTGGTAGGACGTGGAATAGATTCCGTCGTGCTCGAGGCACTGGGAGGTCTCCCTGAGCTGATCGAGCGAGGCGCCGCGGGTGAGCTGGTGGATCGCCGCGGTGATCTCCCCCGCGGACAACACCGACGCGGTGAGCCCGCGGGCGGCCAGTCGATTCGCCACGCGCCGGGTCGCGACTATCCCGGATCGCAGCGCGCCGGTGGAGCCCCCGCCGCGGCGGTCCACCGCGCCGACGTTGGCGAGTGGGTTCAACCGCAGCACAATCCAGACTGTTCGCTGCGCGACCGCGGGCAGCGGACCGAGGATTTGGTCATAGAGCCGCGCGACCGGACCGGCGTCCGAGGTGCGCGCCCCGGTGCTGATCACATCGATGGACGCGAGACCGATGTCGAACTGGCTCAGGCAGCGCGCGAGCTCGGGGAGCGGAACTTTGTCTCCCGTGCTCAGGCCACTGGGGCTGAGCAGCGTCACGAAGCGCGGCGGTGCGTCGATGCGCAGCATGGTGATCAGGTGCGCGCCATCCCACCGCATCCCGTACGTGCCGCCCTCCGGCAGTGGAACGTCGAACGGCGCGTGGTTGACGACGGTGGAACGGCTGCGGAAGGCGTGCCACCGGAACGTGATGGCCTCGTCCAGGAATCCGGCGAGCGAGCTGCCGCGCAGTCTGGTGAGACCGATCACGGCGACGAGAGCGCCGCCGGCCACGGCATAGGGTGTGGGTGCGTCGAACGACACGGCGGCGAGGGCGATGGCGATCGCGACGAGCACGACCGGAATCACCAAGCGCAGCGGTAGCATTCGGAACAACCAGTTCTGCGGTGAGTGCAGCGGTGGTGCCGGAACCGCTACGGCTGGGTCGGCCGTTGTTGACGCCATGGACTCATAATGGACCGAAGTTCCCCACCTTCGCTACCTGTCCCGCCGCTGTCTGTCCCGCCGCTCCGCGTCTTCTGGCCGGACTCAGGTGCTGGGCGGCTGGTGGTGAGTTGGTGGCCGGGTCGGCTGGTACCCGACGAGTCACCCGTGTCGGTACGAAATCAATTCTTGTGTTGGGAAGTAAAGAGCTGGGCAGGATAGGATCCGACCTGCTCCAACCCGCGTCAGTTCGGAGGCGTCGTGCCAGCACAGTTGACCACGCGTGCGCAAGTCAACGGATACCGGTTCTTGCTGCGCCGGTACGAGCATGCGCTGATCCGCCGTGATGTGCGAATGTTGCACGACCCGATGCGGTCGCAGATACGGTCGCTGGCCATCGGCGCCGTCTTGGGCATCCTGGTGGTCGCGGGCGCCGCGATCCTGTCCTTTCTGAAGCCGGCGGGATCGGTCGACGACGCGAAGATCGTGATGGCCCAGGAGAGCGGCGCGCTGTACGCGGTGGTCGACGACACCTTGCATCCGGTGTTGAACCTGGCCTCGGCGCGGCTCATTACGGGTAGCAACGAGTCGCCGACCTCGGTGAAAGCATCCAAACTGACCTCGCTGCCGCGTGGCCCGCTGCTGGGAATTCCCGGCGCTCCCGCTGCCCTGCCCGGTGGAACGGGTGACCGCTCGATCTGGACGCTGTGCGACTCGGTGGTGCTGTCCGCCGCGGGCAGCGCGGCCCGCTCGCCAGGCGTGAACACGACGGTGATCGCCGGGGCGGTCGAGCCGGAATCCGAGAGCGCGGCCCGGCCACTGCGATCGGATGAGGCGTTGCTGGTGACGCGTGAGAACAAGGTCTATCTGATGTTCGACGGCAAGCGCGCGGAGGTCGACCCGGCGGACTCGGTGTTGGACCGCTCGCTGACGTTGCGCAACCAGCAGCCGAGACCGGTCAGCGCCGGGCTGTTGAACTCGACCACCCAGGTACCGGCGTTGAAGCCGCCGCAGATCGATCGGCTGGGCCAACCCGGCCCTGGCCGGCTGTCGGACATACCCGTCGGTGGCGTGATCAGAGCGCGCGGTGTCGGTGCCGAGGAACTGTACGTCGTGTTGCCCAACGGGGTGCAACGGGTGACGCCTTTCGCCGCCCAGGTGATTCGCAACGCGAATTCGCAAGGCATGAGCGACATCACCACCGTCCCGCCGGACCGGCTGGTCGGGGTGCCGGTGTTGACCACTCTCCCGGTCGATCACTTCCCGCAGGAAACGCCGAAGATCCTGCCCGCCGAGGGCTATCAGATCGGGTGCACGTCCTGGTCCAGAGGCGCTGACGATCCGGCCGCGACAGTGACGATCCTGGCCGGCCGAAAACTCCCGCTGGCGGACTCGGCGACCCCGGTCGCCCTGACGACCTCGGACGGCACCGGCGATCGGGTAGACGCCGCGTACCTGCCGCCGAACTCGGGCGAGTACGTCCAGGCAACCGGCATGGACCCGGAAAGCGCCCGTCGAGGCACCCTGTTCTATGTGGCCGACAATGGAATCCGCTACGGGGTGCCCGACGCCGAGACCGCGGCCGTGCTCGGTCTGACGCCGAAACCACGTCTGGCCCCGTGGCCGATCATCGGCCAGATGGTCCCCGGCCCGACCCTGTCGGCCAAGAACGCCCTCGTCAGCCACGACACCTTGCCGACCGGCACGACAACGAACTGAACTGTTCCGACTCTCCGGGGTTGTGGCCGGACTCGCATGGCACAACAGTGGCGTCGGCGGCTTCCTGACGAGCGCTGGCTCGGTGAGCTCGCGCCCGGGGGGTTACCCATGTGCTCACGAGATCTCTTATTGCGTATTCCCAACCGCCACAATAGATTTCGTGAGCACATGGGTAACTCCCCGGGCACCGGCCGACCCGACCAGCTCCCTGACCGTCAGCCGCCGACGTCACTTCCGCGGCACTCGGTCCGGCCGAAAAACGCGGAGAGGCGGAACAGAACTAGCGCAACGTGGAGAGGACGCCGTCGAGGGCGTTGCGCATGTCGTCGGCTTCGATGCGCATCAGAACGCTCTCGTTCACAGTGGTCAGGTCCAGATTTTCGTCGTTGGCCAGCCGGAACTCTCGTTCCTCCTCGGCCGCTTCGATGACGTTGCGGATGAAGCGGCCGTTGCCGGCGAGGTCGATCCCGCGGCGCGGCTGACCGGTCTGGTCGGTGCTCGTTTTGCCGTACAGATCCGCGCAAGCCTGCACGAGCAACGCTTGGCCTTCGTCGGAGATCGTGGAATCTCTTTTGTGGGCGATGAACTGCCCGATCTGGCCCAACTCCTCCGGGGTGTAGGAATCGAACTTGACCCGTTTGGCGAAGCGGGAAGCGAGGCCGTCGTTGGCCGCGAGCAGCCGGTCGATCTCGCCGTCGTATCCCGCGATAATCACGACCAGGCGGTCTCGGTCGTTCTCCATGCGTGCGAGTAGGGTGTCCACGGCCTCGCGGCCGAACGCGTCGCCGCCGGACAGGCCGGTCTGGATCAAGGTGTAGGCCTCGTCGATGAACAGCACGCCGTCCATCGCGCTGTCGATCAACTTGGAGGTCTTGATCGCGGTGCTGCCCAAGTGCTGGCCGACGAAATCCGCGCGCTTGGCCTCGACCAGATTGTCGGTCTTCAAAAGACCCAGCCCACAGTAGATCTTGGCGACCACCCGGGCGACGGTGGTCTTACCGGTGCCAGGAGGGCCGGTGAACGCCAGGTGCTGTCCGCGCGGCACGCTGGCCATACCCTTCTCGGCGCGGATCTTGGCCAGCTGCGCGGTCGCCTGCAACTTGGCGACCTGCGTCTTGACCGCCGCGAGGCCGATCTGCGCATCCAACTCCGCGCGCGCGGCCGCGAGGATCACCTTGGCTTTGTCGTCGCGCTCCTCGCGGCCCATCTGCTCGGTCGACGGAGCGGACGCGGGATCCCAGCGGTTGGTGCGCGCCTCGATCTGTTCCTTGGTGGACACCGTGAGGCGATACTTGCGGTCTCGCATCGCTGCGGTGTTCGCGGCGAAATCCGGCGCCTCGGAGAACACCTTCTCGAACAATGCCTGGGCCTCGTCCTCATGTCCGGTCTCACGCAGACACAGGCCGCGGCAGAACCGGGCGGTGGTCGCGGCCGCGGGGATGGGGCCTTCTTCGGCCCTTTCCATCCGCCGGATCGCCTCACCGAACAGCCCCAATTGCGCGCAGGCCGTGCCGACCATCACGTGTGCGCCAGCGGCCAGGTAGGGGTCGTCCCACTCGGCGGAGCCCGCGAGCACCGTCATGACATCGGGCCAACGCTGGGTCTGATAGTGCAGGACCCCGCGCACGTACGCGCAGATGCGGTCGTCGGTCTCGCGATCGGGCTGCGACAGTTGGGACTTCCGGTGCACGGCCAATTCGTCGAGGACCTTTTCGGCCTCGTCGTAGTCTCCCTCGGCGATCAATTGCGAAGCCTGCGCCAGCCAGATTTCGGTGTAGCTGGCCAGCGGATAGTCGATGAACTGGCCGACGACGAAGCGTCCGGCGAGCTCGCGCGGCCGCAGCCCCAACCGGCGCTGTTCCCGGAAAAGCGTTGCCGCGCTGGACTTGTAGATGTTGAACAGCACCTCGCGGGTGACTTCACCAGCGGCGGCACGGCCGAGCCATGCATCGCACATACCGGGATCCCATTCGGTCGCCCGTTGGAAGGCCAGTTTGGCGTAGTCGAGGTCGCGGGCGGATTCCTGGCCGTCGATAACCAGGCCTAGTGACAAGACGCCAGCATCGAAGGCGCGTTGTGCTTGGCGATTGCCAGTCATGCGGGTAAGCCCCCAAAGCCTACGGTGTGAGCGATTCTTCGCTCAGCATACCGGCTGCCATATGACGGTTTGTTCGATAGATTGTGTTTGTTGCCATCTAGGGACAGCGTTGAGTGTAGGGAGTCATCCAACCCGTGACCGAGTCGTCGACCAGCGGCTTGGGTGCCGTTGACCCGGAACTGTGCCGTGTGTCGGTTATCGGCGGAAACACCCAGATCGACCTAGGTTTGCCCGCAGTAATTCCGATCGCCGCCTTCATCGGCGATGTCGTCGAATTGATCGAATCCCGCACCCCGGACTTCACCGATCCCGAGGAGGGCGCTCCGCTGCGGACGCAGCATTGGACGTTGGCCCGGGTCGGCCGTGACCCGATCCCGCCCAATCAGACGCTCACCGAGGCAGAGGTGTTCGACGGCGAGCTGCTGGTCCTACGGTCGGTGACGGCCAAGGAGTCGCCTGCGCTGTTCGACGATGTGATCGACGCGGTGTCGAAGCTGACCACGGAGATGTTCCGAAGTTGGTCGCCGGCATCGGCCCGGTGGGTGGGCCTGATCGCGAGCCTCGTCGCGGCGCTCGCGGCGATCGCGCTGCTGCTCGCAGCCAGAAGTCACGGCGCGGGTATCGCGACCGGCTTCCTGACGGTCGGCGCCGGCGCGGCCGCGATGGCCGCGGCCGTGATCGCGATACGGATGTATCAGGCGCGGTTGGTTGCCGTGATGTTGTCGTTGTCCGCGGTGCTCTTGTTCTTCGCCAGCGCGGCATTGTTCGTGCCGGGCGATATCGGCAGTCCGCACCTGCTGCTGGCCTGCGTTGCGGCCCTGGTCGCCGCGGCGGTCGGCTACAGCATCACCGGCGTCGGCGCGACGATGTTCGCCGCGGCCATCACCATGGCGTTGTTCGGCGGTGTCGCCGCGTTCGTGCACATGGTCTGGGAGACGGATCCGCCGAAGATCGCCGCCGGCGCGATGGTTGCCGCCCTCATCGTGGTCACCATGGCTCCGCGGCTCGCGGTCGCGGCGGCGCGGCTGCCGGTGCCGCCGGTGCCGACCGCGGGCGCGGCGATCGACCCGGCCGACCACGAACCGCGGCCCACTATCGAGGACATCGGCGCCATCGGCGCCACCGCTCTTCCCTCGGCGGTGGGACTGGAACTGCGGGCCAGCGCCGCCAACCAGTACCAGTCCGGCGTACTCATCGGGTCCACGGTGGCGGCCGTGGCGGGTGCGGTGATCGGCGCGGACCCGTTCGGCGCGGCGCGGTGGCAAGGTATCGCGCTGGCCGTGGTCATCGCGCTCATCCTGTGTCTACGGGGACGTTCATTCGCCGACCTGACTCAGGCGAGCACGCTGATCGTGGGCGGCGTCGCCACCTTGATCGCGACCATGGTCGGTCTGGCCCTCGGCCATCCCTCGTGGCTGGTGCCGATCGCCGGGATGCTGCTCGCGGTCGCGGCGATCGCGGTGGTGTTCGGTGTCATCGGGCCGAATACCGAGATGTCGCCGGTGACCCGCCGGATGGGCGAGATCTTCGAATACCTGCTGATCGTCAGCATTATTCCGCTGGTGCTCTGGATCATGGACGTGTACGCCGCCGCTAGAAACCTGTGACATCGATGGCTATCGCGAGGCAGCACAAGTCACGAATACCGTTGCGGCTGGCCGGTGTCGCGGCGGTTCTCGGTCTGAGCTTCGTCGGACTGCCCGCGCCGGCGCATGCGATCGCGCCGCCGGCCATCGATGACGGTGCGCTGGGCGCGGCGCTGGCCGTCAACGGACCGCCCGACGCTACCGAGCAGCGATCTGTGTGCGCCGAACCGCTGCTCACAGGCGCCCCGCCGCGGGATGCGCCGTTGGCGCAGCGGATTCTGGACCTCCCCGCCGCATGGCAGTTCAGCCGCGGCGGCGGCCAGAAAGTCGCGGTTGTCGACACCGGCGTGAACCCGCATCCGCGCCTACCAGCCCTGGAGCCCGGCGGCGACTTCGTCTCCGACTCGAACGGAACGGTCGACTGTGACGGCCACGGCACTCTCGTGGCCGGCATCATCGCGGCACGGCCGAGTCCGGATGACGCGTTCGTCGGCGTCGCACCGGACGCGCAGATCCTCGCGATTCGGCAGTTGAGCCTGGCCTACGAGCCGAAGGACCGCAACCGCCGCGAGGTGCCGGGCGCGATCTCGAGCACCGGGTACGGAACCGTGCTGACGCTGGCCGCCGCTGTCGTGCGCGCGGTCGATCGGGGGGCCACGGTGATCAACATCTCCGAAGTGGCCTGCACGCCCGCCGGAGTCGCTCCCGTCGACGGGGCGCTGGGCGCCGCGGTGAAATACGCCTACGAACGCAACGTCGTTGTGGTCGCCGCCGCCGGAAATATCCAGCAAAGCGGTGCTTGCGGCGCTCAGAATGACGGTTCGGGCTGGGGGGCGGTCAACACCGCGGTGAGTCCGGCCTGGTTTTCCCCCTACGTGCTGTCGGTGGCCTCGGTGGAAGCCGACGGCAAGCCGTCGCCGTTCTCGATATTCGGTCCCTGGGTGGGCGTCGCGGCGCCGGGGCGCGACATCGTCTCGCTCGACAGCAAACCCGGCGGGGTGGGGTTGGTCAACGCCGTGCAGACCGACGAAGGCGCCGGATCCATCGACGGGACCAGCTTCGCCAGCGCATATGTCTCCGGGCTCGCGGCGCTGGTGCGCGCGCGGTTCCCGGAGCTGTCGGCGGGGCAGGTGATCGATCGGATCACCCGCACCGCACAGTCGCCCGGCGCCGGACGCGACGATCAGCTCGGGCACGGGCTCATCGACCCGTTGGCGGCCTTGACGGCGCAACTGCCCGCACAACCGGTGAGCGCGGGAACAGACACGGCGCGCCCCATCGCCGGGCCGCCGCCGCCGCCCTACGTCGATCCCATGCCCCGGCGAGTGGCCACCATCGGCACGATCGTCTTGCTCGCGCTGCTCGGCATCGGATACGCATTGTCGATTCCGTTCCGCCGGACCCGTGTCGATGCGATCGACACCGCGGAACCTACGGAAGAAGGACAGTAGGACATGGCAACCGAAGGTTTTGTGCGCAGACCGCGGATCGCGCCGCCGCGGCCACCCGGCGGTGAAGTGGCGCTGACGGCGCCGCCGGAGATCCCGCGGGCGGTGCCGGCCGGATTGCTGACGAAGCTGATGCCACTTGTCATGGTGGTGGCCGTGGTCGGGATGATCGCGATGATGGCCATGATGGGGCGCAATCTCTTGGCCAACCCTTTCATGATGATGTTCCCGATGATGATGCTGATGTCGATGGTCGGCATGATGGCGGGAATGCGCGGGGGCGGCGGTCCGAAGAAGGCCGCCGAGCTCAACGAGGAGCGCAAGGACTACTTCCGCTACTTGGATCAGGTGCGCAAGGATGTGCGCAAGACCGGCCATTCCCAGCTCGATGCCCTGACCTGGAGCCACCCCGACCCGGCCGATCTGCAATCGATCGTCGGCACTCGGCGGATGTGGGAGCGGCGACCGAACGACCCGGATTTCGGGCATGTGCGCGTCGGCGTCGGCAGCCATCGCCTCGCTACCAAACTGGCGCGGCCGGAGACCGGTCCGCTGGAGGACTTGGAGCCGGTGTCGACCGTGGCGCTGCGCCGATTCGTCCGGACCCACTCGGTGGTGCACGGCCTGCCGACCGCCATCTCGCTGCGCGCGTTTCCGGCCATCAATATCGAAGGTGATCCCGCCGAGGCCCGCACCCTGGTGCGGGCGATGCTCATGGAGTTCGTGGCGTTCCACGGTCCGGACCACACCGCCGTCGCCATCATCTGCGCCGACCCGGACGGCGAGGCGTGGTCGTTCGCCAAATGGCTGCCGCACCTGCAACATCCGGTCGAACGGGATGGGATGGGCTCGGCCAGGATGATGTACCGCTCGCTGGCCGAGCTGGAGACCGCCATGGCGGCCGAGCTGCTCGAACGCGGCCGTTTCATGCGCAACGCGCAACCGACCGCGGGGCGGGTCCACCTGCTCGTCATCATCGATGACGGCTACGTGAGCAGCACCGACCGGATCGTCAGCGACGCGGGCCTGGATTCCGTCACGGTCCTCGACCTCACCGCCCCCCAGAACGGGCTGGCCGTGCGCCGCGGGCTACAGCTCGTCATCGGCGACGGCATGGTCGCGGCGAAATCGGCCGCGGGCATCGAGAAGTTCGCGACCGCAGACGCGGTGACGGTTGCGGAGGCGGAATCGCTCGCCCGGGACCTGGCCCGCTTCCGCGTCGCGACGGCCGCGCAGATCGTCAGCCTCGGCGACGAAACACGCGCCGATCCGGGCCTGATGTCGCTACTGAAGATTCCGGACGCCGCGCAGATCGATCCGGCTCTGGTGTGGCGTCCACGCAGTCTCCGGGAGCGGCTGCGGGTGCCGATCGGTGTCACTCCGGACGGTACCCCGGTGGAGATCGACATCAAGGAGTCCGCCGAGAACGGTATGGGACCACACGGGTTGTGCATCGGCGCAACGGGTTCGGGTAAGTCGGAGTTTCTGCGCACCCTGGTGTTGTCGATGGTGACCTCGCATTCACCGGATCTGTTGAACCTGGTGCTGGTCGACTTCAAGGGTGGTGCGACCTTCCTCGGTCTCGACTCGCTGCCGCACGTGGCCGCGGTCATCACCAACCTCGAGGAAGAACTCTCGATGGTCGACCGTATGAAGGACGCCCTTGCCGGCGAGATGAACCGCCGGCAGGAACTGCTGCGCTCAGCGGGCAACTTCGCGAACGTCACCGAGTACGAGCAGGCCCGCGCCGCGGGCGCCCAGATCGACCCGCTGCCCGCGCTGTTCATCGTCGTCGACGAGTTCTCCGAGCTCCTGTCGCAGAAACCGGATTTCGCCGATCTGTTCGTGATGATCGGTCGGCTGGGGCGCTCGCTGCGGGTGCATCTGTTGCTGGCCTCGCAGCGACTGGAAGAGAACAAGCTGCGCGGTTTGGACAGTCATCTGTCCTACCGGATCGGGCTGCGTACCTTCTCGGCGAACGAATCGCGTGCGGTACTCGGTATCACCGACGCCTACCACCTGCCCAGCGTGCCGGGATCCGCCTACCTCAAGAGCGACGCGGCCGATCCGCTGCGGTTCAATGCCAGCTACGTGTCCGGGCCGTATGTTTCGCCGCGCGGCACGCAACAGGTCGACGGGCGTCCGGTGGGCGGCCAGTCGGCGGTGGTGTTCACCGCCAGCGAGGTCGAGGCGCCCGAACAGGAGTCGGCCTTCCTCGACAGTGCTGTGGCCCGTGGCCTTCCGGAGCTACCGCCGCCGCCAGGTGAGCTCGAGCTACCACCCCCGCCGAGTGAGGCCACCCGGCCCGCCGAAGCGGTGCCCGCCACCCTGCTGCAAGTCGTCGTCCAGCGCCTGACCGGGCACGGACGGCCAGCGCACGAGGTGTGGTTGCCGCCATTGGACGAGTCGCCCTCGGTCGACATGCTGCTGCCCGATCCGGATTGGCGGTCGCCGGCGAACCGGCACGGTCAGCTGTGGCTGCCGATCGGCGTGATCGACAAGCCCTACGAGCAGCGCCGTGACGTGCTGGTCATCGACCTGTCCGGAGGACAGGGCAATCTCGCCGTGGTCGGCGGCCCGCAGGCGGGTAAGTCGACCACCCTGCGCACTGTCATCATGGCGGCCGCTGCCACACACACCCCCGAGCAAGTGCAGTTCTATTGTCTGGACTTCGGTGGCGGTACCCTCGCCGGCTTGGCGGATCTGCCGCACGTCGGATCGGTAGCGGGCAGACTGGAAGTCGACCGGGTCCGCCGGACCGTCGCGGAGATGACCACACTGCTGCACCAGCGCGAGGAACGTTTCCGTGAGCTGGGCATCGAGTCGATCCACGAGTTCCGCAAGCGCAAGGCGCAGTTGAGCCAGATGCCCGCCGCGGAGCGCGCGGCCCACCCGCTGTCGGAGGACCTGCACGGCGACGTGTTCCTGGTGATCGACGGATGGCCGACAATCCGCGCCGAATTCGAGATGCTCGAGCCGGCTCTGAACGCCATCGCGGCGCAGGGCTTGTCCTATGGCATCCATCTCATGGTCGGGGCGTCGCGCTGGGCCGAGATCCGACCTGCCGTCAAGGATCTCATCGGGACCAGGCTGGAACTTCGGCTCGGCGACCCGTCCGACTCCGAGATGGACCGGCGCACCGCCGTACTCATCCCGGTCGGCCGTCCGGGGCGTGGCCTGACTCCGGAGAAACTGCATATGCTCATCGCGTTGCCGCGGTTGGACTCGAACTCCGACCCGCAGACACTGGCCGAGGGCGTCGGCGCCGCGAAGCAACAGATGAACGAGCTCTTCGGCGGTCGTCGCGCCCCCGAGGTGCGCATGCTGCCCCTGGAGATATCGCGCGAGGATGTGCTCGCGGCCGCGCGTGAGCGCGGTATCGAACTCGGCCCGACGCGGGTCGTCGTCGGGCTGGGGGAAGCCGAACTCGCGCCGGTGGTCCTGGATTTCGGTACCCAGCCGCATCTCATGGCATTCGCGGATGTGGAATGCGGCAAGACCACCTTGCTGCGCAATATCGTCCTGGGCGTGGTGGAGAACTCGAATGCCGAGCAGGCACGGGTCATCCTCATCGACTACCGGCGCACCATGCTCGGCCTCATCGAGGGCGACCAGCTGGCCGGATACTCGACCTCATCGCAGACCTCGATCGGAATGATCAAAGAGGTCGCCGCGTACCTCGGCAGGCGCATCCCTGGATCGGACATCACTCCGAAACAGCTGCGGGAGCGCAGTTGGTGGACCGGACCGGAGATCTATGTCGTCGTCGACGACTACGACATGGTCGCGACCGGGGTGAATCCGCTGGAGCCGCTGCTCGAGTTTCTCCCGCAGGCTCGCGACATCGGCCTGCACTTGATCGTGACGCGCCGCTCGGGCGGTGCGTCGCGAGCGTTGTACGACCGGGTGCTCGGCAGGCTCAAGGAGCTTTCGGTTGACGCGTTGCTGATGAGTGCGCCAAAGGACGAAGGAAAACTGCTGGGTGACATCCGCTCGTCGAAGCTTCCGCCGGGCCGGGGCATCCTGGTTTCCCGCAGCGGTGAGCCGGAGATGATCCAGGTGTCCCACCTGCCGCAGCTGTAGCGAGCCGGTCGAAATCCCAGCTGTCGCTGCGACGTTCGAACAGCGCCTGGGAGGGTCCGGCCGTCACCGGACCTGCGATGCGAGTGAGGTGGAAACCGGCTCTACGGTAGTAGTCGTGCAAGTCGGTGTTGGTGGTCCAGGCGTTGAGTCGGATCCACTTGCGTTGTTGTTGCCACGCCAGCCTTCCCGCGTGGGCGAGCAATCGGTGGCCGATGTGCCGACCGGCGAAGCGTAGGTCGACGATCATGAAATGGACGATCAGTGCGCTGTCGATTTCCTGCGGGGACCACAGTCCGGGGTCGGCGCGCTCGTTGACGGTGATCGTTCCGGCGGGTTCGCCCGCCACCTCCGCGATCCAGGTTTCGCCCGCGTCGAGCGCGTCGCCGACGGCTCGGGCGAAGATCTCGATGGGACGGCCGCGACCGGCCACCGTCCATTGATCGGAGCCCTGTGCGGTGAGCCAGGCCGTCCGTTGGATGCGCAACCGGCAGATCATCCCTAGATCGCCCGAAGTCGCCTGGCGCAGTAGGGTGGTCATGGCAGCGAGACACCCGGTGCGGATGACGAGTCGAGCGTGTTCCGGATAAGGGTGGTGCCCTCGTCGTCGCCGAGTTCGTAGGCGAGCCGGTTGCCGGTGGCGATCGACCGGTGCCGGGTGGCTCGGGTGACCCGTTCGTGGTTGGCGCCGATCCGGAGGTGGTCCAGCAGGATGGTGCCGGTGGCGACATCGAGGACGACGGCTTCTTCCGCGCTGGCCGGATGCGCCGCCAGCGTGTCGCGGTATGCGGTCTCCGCGTGACCGCGGTCGGCCAGGCGGCGCGTCGTCCCCTCGGGGATGTCGTGCGGGGAATCGATTCCGGTGGCCTCGGCCAGGTCCCGCGGGTAGAAGCTGACTTCCCACGACCACGGCTCGTTGTCCAGGTATTGGACGACGGTGCGCGCCAGCACCCAGGAGTGCAGCGGGAGGCCGAGCCACAGCGCCACCTCCGGGCCGGCCGGCTCCATCTTCGCGCTGAACTCCTTGGTCGGTTCGCGTCCCGCCGCCTTGGCTATCTCTTCGAAGATGTCGTGCGCGGACCTCGGTCGGTCGGGCCGAAGAGGATCGGTGACCACCGATTCCAGCACTTCTTGGTTTCGAACGATCGTCCCGCGGGAAGTAGCTGTGTAGACCAGATTCTCGGTCACCAAGACGTGGATCGCGTTGCGGGCGGTGGTAATCGAGACCTGCATCTGATCGGCTAGTTCGGCATGACTCGGCAGTCGGTCGCCGGGCTTCCATCTGGCTGCGCGGATCTCCTCGCGGAGGAGGTCTGCGATCCGGTGATACATCGGACCGTCCGGCATCGTGCTCCTCGGTAGGTCGGGCAGGTAACGAAGAGTGTTCTCTTCGTGACTCCCTACGGCCGGGTAACGCTTGACAGGTGCCTTCAGAGGTTTATTGTAATGAACGTCCTGATCCGGTGTTGTGCGGCGATGAACGGCGAGGCAACGTGGCAGGTTCGGATACAACAGTTGTAATGGCTCCCCCCGGCACACCGAGGTGTGTCGGTTCTTTTGTACAGTCTTCGGCACCCGGACTAGTTCCCATGTCCGACTTACTCGTTCGGGCGTGTCGTGGGCATCGTGTCGTCGGCGGTCCGCTGTTGTGGTTTGCCCGGGACCTGGCCGTATTGCATGAACGTCGGCTGGTCGGCCGCGGCGGGTCGGTGGACACCGCGCTGTCGGTAGTTCGCGAAATCGAACGCCGCAGGGCCGAATTGGTCATGGCGATCGACGACTGGGTGGTGCGCGGCGTGCCGCAGCATCGGCTGGGCGCGACTCTGCACACCGAGACGGTGGGTGCGGTGATCGACCGCCTGGCGGAGTCGTCGGTGCGCGCGCATCACGCGTTGATGACCCTGGATGCGCACGACGAGTTGCTGCACAGTGCCTGGCATCGTCTTGCCGAACTCGCGGACGCCTACGACGATCTGGTGCGCGATGTCATGGCGGGTCGAAGACGACTTCCGGAGTGGTGAACCGGTGACTCGGCGTCAGCGCCGCGGTGCGAGACGCCGAGTCGTCGGACGATACTCGATCGAATCCTTCTGACAGCACAGGTCGTCGGACGGGCTACGGGTCGCGGTACGTAGCGTGTTACGGGCGATAGCGGCGGTGGTCCGTGGCGAAATCGTCTGCGACGGTCGCGGCCAGCTCGACGTACGCCCGTTTGGTCTGCTTGTGCAGCCGGTGCAGGTCGATCTCGGCGCCCTCGGACATATGCGCGTCGAACGGGATGATGTGCACGGCCCGGCAGCGGGTCAGGAAGTACTCCCGCAGCTGCTGGATGCCGACGTTCGGCGACCCGGCCTGCGGCGAGTTGATCACCACCACCGCATTGCGCACCAGGTGATCGTGTCCGTGCAGCGACAGCCAGTCCAAAGTCGCCGCGGCACTGCGTGCCCCGTCGATCGCGGGCGAGGAGATCAGCACCAGCGAGTGGGCCAGGTCGAGGACGCCCGACATCGCCGAGTGCATCAATCCGGTGCCGCAGTCGGTCAGGATGATGTTGTAGAACCGCTGCAGGATGCGGGCCACCGCGCGGTACTCCTCCTCGCTGAACGCCTCCGAGGCGGCCGGATCGCGTTCGCTGGCAAGCACTTCCAGTCGGGTGGTGGACTGCGAGGTGTGCCTGCGCACATCCGAATATCGCTGGATGGACGGGTCGAGTAGCAAGTCGCGCACGGTGGATCTGGTTTGCAGCGATACCCGCTGCGACAGCGTGCCGAAGTCCGGGTTGGCGTCCACCGCGATAACCCGGTCACCCCGGATGGACGCGAAGGTGGAGCCGATACCCATGGTCGTGGTGGTCTTTCCGACGCCACCCTTGAGCGAGAGCACCGCGATCCGATAGTCACCCCGGACCGGCTGCCGGATCCGTGCGACCAACTCCTGCAGCCTGAGTTCCTCAGCGGACATGCCGGGGTTGATCGCGCCGCCGGAGACGTGGTGCACCGCCTTGCGCCACCCGCTACCCGGCGCCCGCTTGACCCGCCGCATCGGGACGTTGTCCAGCGAAGGCTGCTGGTATGGCGCGCCCGGTGGGTTGTCCGGCTGCTGTGCGGGCGGTGGTGCGAATCCCGGCCGATTGCCCCACGGCGTGCTGTTCGCCGCCGGAGTGGGTGGCGGATAGTTCTGCGGCTGCGGTCGAGGTTGCTCGCCGGGTGCTCGGGTGTGCGCCGTCGCCTGGCCGGAGTTCTCCCACCCGCGGGGAGCGCCCTGCTCGGCGGCGTTTCGCGATTGACCGGCAGCCTCGCCGACCGGGGCCTCGTCGATGAATTGGGCAGGGCGGCCGCTGGATTCGGTCGGCCCCGCGATCGGATGATCGGCGCCGATCCGGGACGGATCGGGGCGGCCGCGCGGGGGAGCAGGTTCGCCGCCCGGCGCCTGGCCGCCCGCGAAATGCGGTAGGTGCCCGGTGTGTTCGCGGACGGGGTGGCCCGGAACGTGCGGCCCGGGCTGTGGGTGGCCCGGATGCGGTCGAGCTGGATCGGCCTGCTGCTGGTCGAAGTTCGGCGTCTGACCGCCTGCCGCCTGGGAACCTGACCGCTCGCCGGGCTCGGCGGGCTGCCGGTGTCGTCCGCCGGCGACAGGCCGTGCCGAGCCGGAGTTCGGCGCCGCGCCGGGGGGCCATGGCCGCTCTACCGATGTCGTGCGGTCATCCGAGGCGGGGGCAAGGTCGGAACCTGGCCTACCGGGCTGGTCGGCGGCCTGCTCGGGGACGGGCCGGATCGGCCCCGAGTCGGTGCGAACGATCCGGCGGGTCGGACCGTCGGCGTCGGGTGGCGGAACCTGTCGTTCGTCGAGCGACGGCGCACCGTTGTGCCTGCGCTCGTCTGGCGCGGGCGGGTCGGGCAGTGGCGGGAGGCGGCGCGGCGTGTCCGTTGTCGCCACTGGCGCTGCGGGGCCAGGGCTCGGCGCGGCGAGCCACGGCGGCGGACTGTGGGGATCCGCTACGGCGGGACCGCTCGTGGATGTGGCAGCAAGCCCCGTCGGTGCGGGGGATCGACTCGGTTCGTTCCCCGGCGCGGCGAGGATTTCCGCCGTCGACGGCGCGGACCGCTCCACAGGAGTCTGCCCGGTGCGCCCGTCGATCGGGGGACGCGCACCCACCGCCTCCGCCGGTTCGGCGAAACCCTGCGGTATCGACGGTCCGGTCCCCGTATCGCTCGGCGCCTGGCCAGGTCGCTCACCGCTCACCTGTGCTGGCGAGTCGACGAGGGGTGACGGCGGCAGATCCGGCCTGCGGGCCTGGTGTGGCGTCGCCTGATCGTTCGACGTCGGCTGCTCGGCGGGCTTGCTGCCCAGCGGTTGGAACCCACGGGAAGGCTGCGCGGGGTTTCGGGTCGGCAGGCCGGGCTGCGGGACGTCGGTGCGCGGGGGTGCGTCCTGCCAGGAATTGTCCGGACGCGGCGGCGCCTGCTCGGGAGCCGGTGGCGGCCACGCGTCGTGCGGTCGTTGGTCCCACCGCAGTGCTTCCGGCCCGGGCAGGCGGGCCCGGCCACGCTCGTTCGGACGCTGCTGTTCGGACTGCTCGTCTTGCTTGTCCCGGCGCCAGCCTTTGCGGCGCTTCTCCGGGCGCGGGGCTTCGGTCCGGCCGGCTTCCGGTGCCCGGCCCCTGAACCGTCCGCGTTTGCGCGGGGATATCTCCTCGATGAGCTCGTCATGCGGAAGGTTCTGTACCGGGGCTTCGTAGCCGACCTGTGTGACTTCGCTCTCCGATAGCCACGGTGGCAGCATGGGGAGGCCGTCGTTATCGCGGCTCACGCATCCCCCTTGATCTGCTCGACCCATTACCTGGACAGCGGTCAGTTTACGCGACAACGGGAGCCGTCCGTGGCGGAGGATCGGACCCCCGCCAGATGTGGGAAGGCTGCCGCGAAACGCCTGTCGGCGCGGGTATATAGGGAGGCGTTTTTGCCCGATCCGAGGCGGGTCGGTAAGCTGGGTCGGCGGTGCACCTACGCGCCGACTGTTTGCGTGCGATCGGTTGCTGCCAGCGATCGATTCATCCAAGCAGAAACACGACAAACAAACCAGGTTGAGCGTAACCGGGATCGCGGAGGACATGGCGAAGAAGGACGGGGCCATCGAGGTCGAGGGTCGAGTTGTCGAGCCGCTGCCCAATGCGATGTTCCGGATCGAGCTCGAGAACGGGCACAAAGTTCTCGCGCACATCAGCGGGAAGATGCGGCAGCACTACATTCGTATCCTCCCCGAGGACCGTGTGGTCGTCGAGCTCTCGCCCTACGACCTGTCGCGTGGCCGGATCGTTTACCGATACAAGTGATCGCGCGCTCGGCGCGGTCCGTTCGGTGCGTTTCGGCCGTAGTCCCGGCATTCGCCGGGACCGAGTCGAAAGACTCACCACAGAGACTTCCCCAGTCGCCGACTGGGGAAAACCTGTGTTCACACCTGTGTGAACCACAACAGATTGGACGGACGTGAAGGTTCAGCCGAGCGTCAAGAAGATCTGCGAGAAGTGCAAGGTGATCCGCCGTCACGGCCGGGTCATGGTGATCTGCGACAACCTGCGCCACAAGCAGCGCCAGGGCTGAGCGGAAGCGGGGGAAACCTCGCTGCACAGCGCCGGAGGCTTGCCGAAGGCGTCGCTCGACGCACCACCAGCCAAGCACCGAACCGCAGTTCGGATTGGCACAGAAGAACTCCCAGCACCAGCCGCACGCTGCCGAAAACAGGGTTCGCCCCTGGCGTGCGCGCCTACCACCGGTTCGGAGGCCGGTGCCCCATAAGACGAGGGGACGGACTGGGAGCAGACCTCCGCAACAGTAAGGAAACTGCCACATGGCACGTCTCATGGGCGTTGACCTCCCGCGCGAAAAGCGCATGGAGATCGCGCTGACCTACATTTTCGGCATCGGCCGTACCCGCTCCAAGGAGATCCTCGCGGCGACCGGCGTCAGCCCGGACCTGCGCTCGAAGGACCTCAGCGACGAGCAGGTCACGCAGCTGCGTGACTACATCGAGGGTTCGTCCCTCAAGGTCGAGGGTGACCTGCGCCGCGAGGTGCAGGCCGACATCCGTCGCAAGATCGAGATCGGCTGCTACCAGGGGCTGCGCCACCGTCGTGGACTGCCCGTGCGTGGCCAGCGCACCAAGACCAACGCGCGCACCCGCAAGGGCCCGAAGCGCACCGTCGCCGGCAAGAAGAAGTAGGGATAACCGATGCCTCCGAAGTCACGGGCCTCCGGCCCCAAGAAGACCCAGAAGTCGCGTCGCCGGGAAAAGAAGAACGTTCCGCACGGCCACGCGCACATCAAGAGCACGTTCAACAACACGATCGTGTCGATCACCGACCCCAACGGCAACGTCATCTCGTGGGCGTCGTCGGGCCACGTCGGCTTCAAGGGGTCGCGCAAGTCGACCCCGTTCGCCGCGCAGCTCGCCGCCGAGAACGCTGCCCGCAAGGCGCAGGAGAACGGCGTCAAGAAGGTGGATGTGTTCGTCAAGGGCCCGGGTTCGGGCCGCGAGACGGCGATCCGCTCGCTGCAGGCCGCCGGCCTCGAGGTGGGCACGATCTCCGATGTCACCCCGCAGCCGCACAACGGCTGCCGTCCGCCCAAGCGGCGTCGCGTCTAGCGGGAAAGGAATAGCGAAAAATGGCTCGTTATACAGGCCCTATCACCCGCAAGTCGCGTCGTCTGCGTGTCGACCTCGTCGGAGGCGACCAGGCGTTCGAGCGCCGTCCCTACCCGCCCGGCCAGCACGGCCGCGCGCGGATCAAGGAGAGCGAGTACCTGCTGCAGCTGCAGGAGAAGCAGAAGGCTCGCTTCTCCTACGGCGTGATGGAGAAGCAGTTCCGCCGGTACTACGAAGAGGCCAACCGCCTCAAGGGCAAGACCGGTGACAACCTGCTGCGTCTGCTGGAGACCCGCCTGGACAACGTGGTGTACCGCGCTGGTCTGGCCCGTACCCGCAGGCAGGCCCGTCAGCTGGTCAGCCACGGCCACTTCCTGGTGAACAACAAGAAGGTCGACGTTCCCAGCTACCAGGTCACCCAGTACGACATCATCGATGTCAAGGAGAAGTCGCTGGGCACCCTGCCGTTCCAGGTGGCCCGGGAGACCGTCGGTGACCGTCCGGTTCCCGGCTGGCTGCAGGTGATCCCGGGCCGGCTGCGGATCCTGGTGCACCAGGTGCCCGAGCGCGCCCAGATCGATGTGCCGCTGCAGGAACAGCTGATCGTCGAGTACTACTCGAAGTAAGTGCGTGTGTGCCGGCCCGCGGGATACCGAGGGCGGCGCACATAATGGACTGCTGGTGCGTGATCGTCCAGCGCCGACGGCTGCTCGTCGGTCGCTCGGGCGGTCACGCACAACCCCTGAGACGAGGCGTCAAATAGCGGGCGCCCAAAAAGGAGGATGATCCTAATGCTGATTTCACAGCGTCCGACGCTGACCGAAGAGGTCGTCGCGGAGAACCGCTCGAAGTTCACCATCGAACCGCTCGAGCCGGGTTTCGGTTACACGCTCGGCAACTCGCTGCGGCGTACCCTGCTGTCCTCGATTCCGGGGGCCGCGGTGACGAGCATTCGTATCGACGGCGTGCTGCACGAGTTCACCACCGTGCCCGGTGTGAAGGAGGATGTCACCGACATCATCCTGAACCTCAAGGGTCTGGTCGTGTCCTCGGAGGAGGACGAGCCGGTCACGATGTACGTGCGCAAGCAGGGGCCGGGCACCGTCACCGCCGGTGACATCGTCCCGCCGACCGGCGTTGTCGTGCACAACCCGGACATGCACATCGCGACCCTGAACGACAAGGGCAAGTTGGAGATCGAGCTCGTCGTCGAGCGCGGTCGCGGTTATGTCCCCGCCGTGCAGAACAAGGCCTCCGGCGCGGAAATCGGCCGGATCCCGGTGGATTCGATCTACTCGCCGGTGCTGAAGGTGACCTACAAGGTCGAGGCCACCCGTGTCGAGCAGCGCACCGACTTCGACCGGCTCATCCTGGACGTGGAGACCAAGAACTCCATCAGCGCGCGGGACGCGCTCGCCTCGGCGGGCAAGACCCTGGTCGAGCTCTTCGGCCTGGCCCGCGAGCTGAACGTCGAAGCCGAAGGCATCGAGATCGGCCCCTCGCCGGCCGAGGCGGACCACATCGCCTCGTTCGGTCTGCCGATCGAGGACCTGGACCTCACCGTCCGGTCCTACAACTGCCTCAAGCGCGAGGGTGTGCACACGGTGGGCGAGCTGGTCGCCCGCACCGAGTCGGACCTGCTGGACATCCGTAACTTCGGCCAGAAGTCCATCGACGAGGTCAAGGTCAAGCTGCACGCGCTCGGCCTCTCGCTCAAGGACAGCCCGGCGTCGTTCGACCCGTCCAGTGTGGTGGGTTATGACGCGAGCACCGGGACGTGGAGTGACAACGGCACGTTCAGTGACACCGATGGCGGCGAGCAGGACTACGCCGAAACCGAACAGCTCTAGGCCGTCGGGGTAGGCGCCCCGGACCGGCCGCACACCGCGGCGTGCGCGCCGAGCCCGCAGGCGGTAGCGGAGCGTGACCACGCCAGGGCCCGGGAGCGGCCCGAATACAAGGAGAACCAACAATGCCCAAGCCCAAGAAGGGTGCCCGCTTCGGCGGGTCGGCGTCGCACCAGAAGGCGATCTACGCCAATCTGGCCACGGCGCTCTTCGAGCACGGCCGGATCACCACCACCGAGGCCAAGGCCAAGGCCGTGCGTCCTTACGCGGAGAAGCTGATCACCAAGGCGAAGGGCGGCACGCTGGCCGACCGTCGCGAGGTGCTCAAAGTGATCCGCAACAAGGACGTCGTGCATGAACTCTTCGCGGAGATCGGCCCGTCGTTCGAGGGACGCGAGGGTGGCTACACCCGCATCACCAAGACGCTGCCCCGCAAGGGTGACAACGCGCCGATGGCGATCATCGAACTGGTCCGGGAGAAGACCGTGACCAACGAGGCCGATCGCGCTCGTCGTGTCGCCGCGTCGAAGAAGGTCGAGCAGGCTCCGGCCGCCGAGGTAGTCGAGGAGCAGGCCGACGAGGCCGTCGCCGAGACCACCGAGACTCCGGATGCCGACGGGGCCGCCGAGTACAAGAAGGACGCCTGACGCCTCGCGTCGTAGTTCTCGAACGAGCCCGCCGCCCCGCACTGGGTCGGCGGGCTTGTTCGTTTCACTAGGAGACCAGTGTGACCGTGCGGGATTCGTCGGGGTCGACGTCGACCGAGCCGCGCTCTGTGACGATGGAGGCTTTCGCGGCCGGCGCGCCGGCGACATCGGTGCGCGTCCGGCTCGATATCGGCTACGACGGCACCGATTTTCTCGGGTGGGCGCGTCAGCCCGAGCTGCGGACGGTGCAGGGGGTGTTGGAGGAGTCGCTGAGCAAGGTGTTCCGCGAGCCGATCCAGTTGACTGTCGCGGGGCGCACCGACGCGGGCGTGCACGCCGAGGGACAGGTCGCGCATTTCGACACGACCGCCGAACTGGACGCCGACCAGCTGATCCGGCGGATGGCGCGGTTCCTGCCGAAGGATGTGCGGATCAAGCACGCACGCCTCGCGCCGCCCGAGTTCGACGCCAGGTTCTCCGCCATCCGACGCCACTATGCCTATCGGTTGACCACCGCCCGCTACGGCGCCGAGCCGTTGCAGGCGGGCAGCGTGGTCGCCTGCCGATCCGATGTCGACGTGGACGCGATGCGTGCGGCGTCGCGAAAGCTGTTGGGGCTGCATAATTTCGCCGCGTTCTGCCGAAGAAGGGAGGGCGCGACCACGGTCCGCGAACTCCAGCGCTTCGACTGGGCGCGCGATGGTGACCTGCTGACCGCCTACGTCAGCGCTGACGCGTTCTGCTGGTCGATGGTCCGCAGCCTGGTCGGCGCGGTGCTGGCGGTGGGAGAGGGCCGCCGGACCCCGGAGTGGGTGGGCGACCTGTTGCACGAGACCGAGCGGTCCAGTGCGGTGTCCGTCGCCCCTGCCTACGGCCTCAGTCTGATCGGCGTGGACTACCCCGCCGATGACGAACTCGCCGCCCGCAATGCGCAGACGCGCGAAATGCGATCGATCCCGGTGTCGGACGGTCGTTGCTGTGGTGACTGATCAGCCGATGCCGTCCGATGCCGAGACGTAGCAGCCCTATTCGGTTGTCCGACCTGTGCGAGCGGCGTGTGATGTGTGCACAGGTGCGTGGAGCGCGGCGGTTCAGCTCGACTGCGCCTTGATCTTCTTCGGTTGGGATTCCCCGGAGATTTCGATGCGGCGCGGCTTGGCGCGGGCCGCGATGGGGATCGTCACCGACAGCACGCCGTTGTTGTAAGTCGCGCTGATCTTGTCGACGTCGGCGTTCTCACCGAGGGACAACTGGCGCATGTAGGTGCCGGCGAAGCGTTCCGAGGCGATCCACTGGACACCCTCCTCGCTGGGGGCCGTGCGCTGCGCGCGCAGGGTGAGCGTGCCGTTGTCCACGCTGACCTCGACCGAGTGCGGATCGACACCGGGTAGGTCGGCGTTGAGGACGTAATGATCTCCGGTTTTGAACAAATCCATCGGCATGAAGCGTGGTGCACGAGCGGATCCGGTGGCTTCGCCGAGGAGCTGGCGGGCGACGGTATCGATGTCATGGAACGGATCGAACCTCAGCACAACAATCACCTCCATTGAGCTAGTGGTGACGCCCTGCCACGGCGGCGGGCGCCGATAGCTGTGCAGAGGTCACGTTACTCTCGGGCCGAAAGCGCCGACACCCTCCGAAAATGTCGGAAAATCCCCGAAAATCCCAGAAAATCCCAGAAAATCTCGAAACCTCCGAGGCCAGCGCCGCGACGCACGCGGGCACGGAATAGCCGCACGCGTGCCCGCGTTGCGACCGAACATGGCATTCGACAGTCTTGGACGGTTCGGAGTGTGGCGGTCCTACACCGGGTTCACCCCGGAGGAGGCGCGGGAGTACGAGCAGCTGGGCTACGGCACGCTGTGGCTGGGTGGCTCTCCACCGGCGGATCTGCCGGTGGTCGAATCGCTGCTGGCGGCGACCGAGACGATCACCGTAGCGACCAGCATCGTGAACATCTGGGCCGCGCCCGCGAAGGAGGTCGCCGAGTCGTTCCATCGCATCGAGGCAGGCTTCCCCGGCCGGTTCCTCCTCGGCGTCGGCGCCGGGCATCCCGAACATACCGGCGAGTACCGCAAACCCTACGACGCGCTGGTCGAGTATCTCGACGAACTCGACGCCGCGGGCGTCCCCACGCAGCGTCGTGCGGTGGCCGCGCTCGGCCCGCGTGTGCTGAAGTTGGCCGCCGAGCGGTCCGCGGGAGCGTTGCCCTATTACGTGCCGTCGGCGCACACGGCGCAGGCTCGCGCGACGATCGGCCCGAACGCCTTGCTGGCTACGGAGAACAAAGTCGTACTGACCGACGACACGAGCGAGGCGCACAGCATCGCCGACGGCACCGTCGGCTTCTACCTCGGTCTGACGAACTACGTGTCGAACCTGCGCCGGTTCGGCTTCACCGACGCCGACCTCAGCATGCCGCCCAGCGACCGACTGTTCGACGCCGTCGTCGCGCACGGCACGCCGGAGCAGGTGGTCGCCCGGCTGACCGAGCATCTGGACGCCGGTGCCGACCATGTCGGACTGCAGGTTCTCGGCGACGACTACCTCGCGGCGCTGCGCACCCTCGCGCCGTTGCTCGCCGCGCGTTCCTGATCATCGTCATGAGTAGTCCGGCCCTCGGCGTCAGCCGGGGGCCGGACCCGTTTCCGCACGCCGGAGCGTTGTCCACAATCGTCCTAAGGGACTGTTAGGAAGCGAGCCGAACCATTCCGCGGGGCCTGTGACTGCCGACACACTGATCTGCGACGACGCGATGAGGCGTCGAAGAAGGAGATCTTGTGACTACGACGACTACGACACAGCCTGCCGGCGAGCGCCGAGTGGTCGCGAATGTTTTGCGTGGATCCATCGGCAACCTGGTCGAGTGGTACGACTGGTATGTCTACGCCGCGTTCAGCGTGTATTTCGCGAAGACATTTTTCCCCAAGGACGATCCGACGGCGCAATTGCTGTCCACCGCCGCGGTATTCGCGGTCGGCTTCCTGATGCGCCCGATCGGCGGCTGGGCGCTGGGTAGGTACGCGGACCGGTTCGGTCGCCGCTCGGCGCTGACCTTGTCGGTGACCGTGATGGCGGCGGGTTCGTTGCTGATCGCGGTGACGCCCGGATATCAGACCATCGGCTTGGCCGCGCCCGCCCTGCTGCTGATCGCCCGGTTGCTGCAGGGTCTTTCGGTCGGCGGGGAGTACGCCACCAGCGCGACGTATCTGTCCGAGGTGGCCTCGGCGGGTCGGCGCGGGTTCTACTCCAGCTTCCAGTACGTGACTTTGGTCGCGGGCCAGCTTGTCGCGCTCGGTGTGCAGATCGTGCTGCAACAGTTCCTCGACTCGGCCCAGATGAACAACTGGGGTTGGCGGATTCCGTTCGTGATCGGCGCGGCCGGTGCGCTGGTCGTGATGTGGCTGCGGCGTGGCATGGACGAGTCCGAGCAGTTCCGGGCCGAATCGAAGCGGTCCTCGACCGAGAGCACCGCCGACGCGGCGACCGCCGTCACACCGGCCTCGCGTGGTTCGCTGCGGATCCTGTTGCAGTACCCCCGTGAATGTCTGCTGGTGATCGGGCTGACGCTGGGCGGAACCGTCGCCTTCTACACGTACACGACGTATATGCAGAAGTTCATGATCAACACTTCGGGTATCTCCAAGTCGACCGTCGCGTGGATCAACTTCATCGCGCTACTGGTCTTCGTGGTGCTGCAACCGGTGGCAGGCGCACTCTCGGATCGGGTCGGCCGGCGTAAGCTGCTGATCTTCTTCGGCGTGGCGGGCACCCTGTTGACCGTGCCGATCATGACCGTGCTCGCGGACACCACCAATCCGGTGGCCGCGTGGGGCCTGATGATGGTGGCGCTGGTGATTATCACCGGGTACACCTCGATCAACGCGATCGTGAAGGCCGAGTTGTTCCCGACCAAGATTCGCGCGCTCGGGGTCGGTCTGCCCTATGCCCTGACCGTTGCCCTCTTCGGGGGGACAGCGGAGACGATCGCGCTGGCGCTGAAGAAGGGCGGCCACGAGTCGCTGTATTTCTGGTATGTCGCGGGATGCATCGCGGTCTCGCTGGTCACCTACTACTTCATGCGGGAGACCTCGACGGCGTCGACGATCGACGAGGAATCCGGCTCCGGCGTCGCGGCGGCCGGGCCGGGGCAGCCGCTGGCCACCGTGCGTGACTGATCGACCGGCACACGGGCCGATCCGCCCGCTGTGGGAGGATCGGCGCGTGCGGCTTGCGGTGGTCGAGGACGACGACGGCGTGGGCGACGCGCTGGTCGAGGCGCTCATCGCCCGTGGTTACCGCGCCGAACGCAAGCGTCGCGGTGCGGATCTGCTGATCGCCCATCGCGACTACGACGCGGTGATCCTCGACCTCGGACTGCCCGACGGTGACGGTTTGCAGGTGTTGCGCAGGCTGCGTGAAGTGAGCGCGGTGCCGGTGCTGATCCTGACCGCGCGCAGCGACGAACGCTCGATCGTGCGCGGCCTCCGCGGTGGCGCCGACGACTACCTGGTGAAGCCGCCGCGGATCGCGGAGTTGGTGGCGCGGCTCGAGACGGTGACCCGGCGCGTGGCCGCCGCGGCGCACGCGGTGCGGTCGGTGGTGGTCACCGGTGACGTGCGGGTAGACCTGGGCGCCCGGGTGGTCGAGGTGGCCGGCGCGCCGGTGACGCTGACGCAGAAGGAATTCGAGCTGGTCGAGGCGCTGGTGGAACGGCCGGGCGCCGCGGTGAGCCGCCAGCAACTGATGGACCGGATCTGGGGTGACGCCTTCGTCGCGGTCTCGCGCTCACTGGACGTGCACATGACCGGTTTGCGGGCCAAGCTGAATCGGCCGGGGCTGATCACCACCATCCGCGGCTACGGATATCGGTGGGGGCAGTGAGCGTGGTGGGCGTCGGGCGGCCCGGAGGTGCGCGATGCGCCGCCGCCTGCTGGTAGCGCTGACGGTTTTCGCGGCGATCGCTGTGTTGGCGTTCGCGGTTCCGCTGTCGCTGACCATCGCGACCAGCCGCACCCAGCAGTTGGTACTGGCCCGCTCCGGCGATGCCGACCGGTTCGCCAATCTCGCCGACGCCGCCGTCAGCGGAGGGGACAGTCGGGCGCTGGCCGACGAGGTGAACCGGTATCACGAGCTGTATGGCGAGAACGTGCTCGTGGTCGATGCCAGGGGAGCCACGGCGGTGAACGCGGGGGCTGACGGAACCGATCCGGATATCGTCGCGGCGGTGGCGGCCGCGCGCCGCAACCAGCGTCCGCACGCGGTAGCCAAGCTGACGCCATGGGGTGCGCGGACCATGCTCGTCGCCCGGCCGGTCGGCACCGGAGTGCAGGTCAACGGCGCCGTGGTGATCGAGGCGTCGACGGCCCGAGCTCGCGGCGACATCACGCGGGACTGGGCGATCATCGCGGTCGGCGGGATGGTCGCGATGACGCTGTTCATGGTGCTGGCGGTGACGCTCAGCCGTTGGGTACTGCGGCCGCTCGCGGCGCTCTCGCACGCCGTCGCGCAGTTGACCGCGACGCTGCCGAAGCCGCGCGCGGACACTGTCGCGCCGGTATCCCTCGCGGGTAGGCACGGCGGACCGCCGGAGATGCGGGCCCTCGCCGAGTCTTTCGACGCCATGGCTCTCGCCGTCGCGGATTCGGCGGACGCGCAACGTCAGCTCGTCGCCGACACCGCGCACGCGATGCGCAATCCGCTGGCTGCCTTGACGATTCGCCTGGACTCGTTGGAACCCTCGATCCCGCGGAGCGCCGCGAGCACGTTCCGCGGTGCGGGGGCCGAGGTCGACCGCTTGACCGCGCTGCTCGACGGGCTGCTCAGTCTCGCGGTTGCCGAGACGCCCGCCGCGTTCGACCGCACCCGAATCGCCGACGCGCACTGCGACGCCGTGCAAGTGGTCGCGGACCGGTTCGACGCCTGGTGTTCGGCCTTCGTGGCGGCCGACCAGGAATTGCGCGTCGCGTCGCCGTCGCCCGCGCGCGCCGAAGTCGCGGTCTCGGCCGAGGTGCTCGCGCAGATTCTCGATGTCCCGCTCAGCAACGCGACGCGCTACGCGGGTCCTCGCGCGCGCACCGAACTGGCCGTCGTGACCGAACCCGGCTGGGTTGTGCTGAGCGTTCATGACGACGGCGCGGGTGTGCGCTCCGACGAGATCGATAAGCTCACCACCCGTTTCTTTCGCGGTTCGGCGGCGCGCGCAGGGGGCTCCGGGCTCGGACTGCCGATCGCCGCGGCGCTCGCGCAGGCGCGCGGCGGCACTCTCACGGTCCACGCGGAGCGTCCACACGGACTCGCGGTTCTGGTCCGACTACCCGCGGCGGTGGCCGGATGACGCGCCGCGAACTGCCCGGGCGTCGCGGTCTCGGTCGGCGCGGATTCCTCGCGCTCGCCGCCGCCGCGGGGATCGCGGGATGTGGTCCGCGCGGCGCCGCGAGCACGGTGCGACTGGCCTCCGGCGAGGTCGGCGGTTTCTATCACGCATTCGCGGGGTTGCTCGGCCTCGCCGCGGCCGACGACGGCGACGTCCGGATCGAACGAGTCACCACCGCGGGTTCTCAGGCCAACCTGACGCTGTTGGCCCACGGTGAGGTGGATGCCGCACTCGCGCTTTCGGATTCGGTGCTCGACAGCACCGATCGGGTGTCGGCGCTGGGGCGTGTGTATGAGAACTACCTGCAGTTGGTCGTGCGCTCCGAGAGTCCGATCGGTGCGGTCGCGGACCTGCGCGGGGCACGGGTGAGTCTGGGGGCGGAAGGGTCGGGGGCGGCGTTGACCGGCGAACGGATCCTGCGTGTCGCGGGGCTCGATCCCGCGGGCGATGTGGCGATCTCGCATCGGCCGTTGCGCGGGGCGGTGGCCGCATTGGCGAACGGCGAGGCGGACGCGTTGCTGTGGGCGGGCGGTGTGCCGACGGCGCTGCTGGAGGTGCCGAGCCGGATGCGGTTGGTGGACATGGGCGACCTGACCGTGCCGATGCGGGAGCGGTTCGGGCCGGTGTACGACCGCGTCACGATCCCCGCCGATGCCTATCCCGGTGGCGTCGCGGTCCACACCATCGGTGTCGCGAATCTGCTACTGGCCGCTACGACCATGCCCGCGGAGGTGGCCGCGTCGATCGTGGAACTTCTGGTGTGGCAGGCGGATTCGCTGGTTCCCGCCGAGGCCGCGGGCACCCAGTTCCTCGACGGTCGCTCCTTGATCAGCACCGGGTCGATCCCGCTGCATCCCGGCGCGGCCGAGGTCTATCGCCGATGGCACGGTTGACCGGTGACGCGCGCCATTCGCGGCCTCAGCGCGCCGGTCGGTCAGGAACGGACCAGGCGGGCGATCGCTTCGGTGGCTTCCTTGATCTTCGCATCGGCCCCGGGGCCGCCCGCGACCGCCGCGTCCACCACACAGTGGCTGATGTGGTCCTCGAGCAGCCCCATCGCGACCGCCTGCAATGCCTTGGTCATCGCGGACACCTGGGTGAGGATGTCGATGCAGTACTTCTCTTCCTCCACCATCCGCTGCAGGCCGCGTGCCTGCCCCTCGATGCGGCGTAGTCGTTTGAGGTAGTCGTCCTTGGCGGTGATGTAGCCGTGCGCCGCATGGTCGTGGGGGGTGGCGGTCACCGGTGTCTCCTCGCTGCCTGCCGGTCTGCGGGCGGACCGGATTAATACCCCCCTAGGGTACATCTACCGGGAAGAAATGTCAGGTCAGGACACCCCTGATCAACGGTGCGGCCATCGACCATCGGCCCGATGCGGATAGGCGACACGCTCCGCCGGGTAGAACGCCGGCATCCGGTCATCATGGTCCATGCCGCCTCCGAGCGTCATGGCGGTCCCCGCGATGCGGCGGAGGCCGCGGGGCGCGACAATTGCCGCATGAGTTCGCACACTCGCCCAGCGCTGGCCGTCATCGGTGGCAGCGGCTTCTACGACTTCTTCGACAACGAGGCGACGACTGTCGAGGTCGAGACTCCCTACGGAACGCCGAGCGCGCCCATCGCGATCGGGGAGGTGGCGGGTAGGCCGGTGGCCTTCCTGCCCAGACACGGCAAGAACCACGAATACGCGCCGCACACCCTGCCGTACCGGGCCAACCTGTGGGCGTTGCGCTCGCTCGGCGTACGGCGGATCTTCGCGCCGTGCGCGGTCGGCAGCCTGCGCGCGGACTGGGGCCCCGGCACCGTCGTCGTGCCGGACCAGTTGGTCGACCGGACATCAGGGCGTCCGCAGACCTATTTCGACGGCGGCGGCATCCACGTCTCGTTCGCCGACCCGTACTGCGACGAGTTGCGCGCTGCCGTCGTGAAGGCCGAGTCCGACGCGCTGCCGATGATGTCCGCGGGCACCATGGTGGTCGTCGAGGGACCGCGCTTCTCCACGCGCGCCGAGAGCCGTTGGTTCGCCGCGCAGGGTTGGGACCTGGTGAACATGACCGGACATCCCGAGGCTGTGCTCGCTCGCGAACTCGAAATGTGCTATGCCGCAGTAGCTTTGGTGACGGATCTGGATGCGGGCCTGGAGGACGGTGCGGGTGTGCACGCGGTCGACGTCTTCGCCGAGTTCAAGCGCAATCTCGCGCCGTTCAAGGAACTCATCCGCGGTGCGGTGGGCGCGGTCGACGGCGCGGAAGCCTGTGACCGGTGCCGCGTCCACGCGGAAGTGTCGCTGCCGTTCGAGTTGCCCTGACCCCTGAGGCGGACGCCGGTTGTCGCGGGAGCGGTGAACGGGTCGCTCACCGCTTTCCGCGCCCAGGTGTCGGCGGACTCGCGCACGGCCTCACCAGGCCGTCGCGCCTCCGTCCACGGGGTAGTTGGTGCCGGTGATGTACGACGCCCGGTCAGAGGCGAGGAAGGCGGCGAGTTCGACGATCTCCTCGGGTCGAGCGAAGCGCTTGAGCAGCGTCTTGGCGGTGATCGCGTCGCGGGCCGCCTGATCGTCACCCAGGTCGCGGTCGCTGAGCGGTGTGAGCGTGGGTCCCGGGCTGATCGCCACCGCCCGAATCCCGTGCGGTGCTCCTTCGAGGGCGAACTGTCGCGTCATGCCGATGATGCCGGCGTTCGCCGCGCTGTGTCCGACCATCGGCGGAACGCTGCCGCCGATCATGCCCGCGACGGACGCGACGTTGATGATGACGCCGCCGCCGCGCCGGACCAGGTGCGGCCACGCCGACTTCGACACGAAGAAGGGGATGCCGAGTTCGCCGGTCACGGTCACCCGCCAGTCGTCGACCGAGTAGTCGGGTATCGGGCCGAACCGGATGACGGCGGCGTTGTTGTGGATGACGTCGAGCCCGCCGTACGCGCCCGCCGCCTCGTCGACGGCCTGCTGGACCTGATCGGGGTCGGTGAGGTCGACCGGCGCGAGGCTCACCATATCGCCGCCGGCCCCGCGGACGAGCGCCACCGTCTCGTCGTTGGTCTCGGGCCTGATGTCGATGCCGACGATCCGTGCGCCTTCCCGCGCGAAGACCAGCGCCGCCGCGCGGCCGAGACCGCTTCCACTTCCCGTGATCAGTACGACCTTGTCGTCCAGCATTCCCATGGCAGTTCTCCTTGTCCTTCTGTGGCAGAGCCCGCTCCACCTCCTCGGGTATTTGACATATCAATCAAGTGGCTTTTTCTTTTATTCCGATAACAAACGGCCAGGCGGGGTGAGGCATTTCACCCCGCCCGGCCAAAAGCGATGCCCATGGCGGGGCGGCGTCGTCCCATAGCCGGGGTACGCCGCAGGCGATCCGCCCGGGGTTAGGCTTCCGCGGTGGACACCCCGTTGCGGCTAGAGGTCATCGTGGCCAGCGTGCGTCCGGACCGGTTCGCGCCGGTGGTCGCGGACTGGTTTCTGCGGACCGTGCGTGCGAGTTCTGAATTCGATACGGGCGTTATCGATCTCGCCCACATCACACTGCCGGTCGATCTCACCGAGACCGACGAGACCGCGGGCTACCGTGCGCGGCTGGCCGCCGCCGATGCCTTCGTCGCCGTCACGTCCGAGTACAACCACGGTTATCCGGCGTCGCTGAAGACCGCGTTCGATACCGCGAAACACGAATGGCGGGCCAAGCCGATCGGCTTCGTGTCCTACGGCGGCCTCTCCGGGGGGTTGCGGGCGGTGGAGCAACTGCGTCAGGTCGTCGCCGAGATCCATATGGTCTCGGTCCGCGAAACGGTCAGTTTCCACCAGGCCAAGAAGCGGTTCGACGCTGCGGGGGAGACCAGCGATGGCGCGGCGATCGACGCCGCCGCCCGCCTGATCCGGCAGTTGGCCTGGTGGGCGCGCGCGATGCGGGCCGCTCGCGCCGCCGACCCGTACCCGGGCTAGCGCCGCGCTACTGGCTCGCCATGGCGCGCTGGCCGCGCGGCTGCCCGATGTAGGTGGCCTCGCGTGGGATGGACACCAGCGTCAGGTCGACCTGGGTGGTTCCGGTGCGCAGGACGACGTGGTTGCCGATCGCACCGGGCTGCAGGATAGCCAGGTCGGGGCGGGTCGCGGGCCAGCCCATCGGGTCGCCCGTCACGTAGATGGTGGTCACGCCCGCGTGCGGTGCGGGCGCGAGCACCCCGTCGACCATCGTCGCGGTGAACTCGGCGTCGGACTGATAGGTTTCGACCGCGATGGTCAGCCGCTCCGGGTTGCCGATCGTGGTGACCAGGTTCTCCCATGCCTCCGCCCGATCGGTGCGGATCAGGATTCGCTCGCCGACCGCGAGCGCACGGAACACCAGCTGCTGCGCCAAATACAACTCGCCCGCGACGTACACCGTCGAAATGCCCGCACCGACGATGCGCACGGCGACACCGTTCCCCTCGGCGTCCGAGCCGATCAGCTGGCCGCACCCGGAGGAGGGCAGGTGTATGTCGTCGATCACGTCGATCGGACGCTCGTCCAGCGGGATGATGTCGTCCAGACCGGGCACGGAGATCGGCAGATGGGCGAGCAAGCCGTCGCGGTGGCGGCCGTTCATCGAGACCATGCCCGCCGCGAACTCGTTGCGCTCCGGGAGCTCACGCGCGGTGAGTCGCCATGCGGCGCCGATGCGCACCGACTCGGCGGAACTGCCCGGGCGCAACCGCACCGCCACCGTGGTGCCGCGGGACGGGGCCACCCACAGTTGCGCGAGGAGGTCGGAGTGCAGCAGTTTCGGGTCCACGGCACTACCGATATTCACGCTATTGCCGATTTCGGCGTAGCGCCAGCGATGTTCGAGCGTGCGGACACTGATGCCCTCGGTGATCTGCAGAACGGCCTTTTCGATCTCGGGTTCGGTCAGAATGCGGGCATTGCAGTCGGCGTCCTCGAGCGTTCGCATAATGCGCTGGGTCGCGATGGTGACCGCCCGCTCGGCGCCTTCGGCCCCGCCGCCGCGGCGCGCCGCGGCTTCCGGACAGGCCACCGCGTCGAAACCGATCGCGAGCCACACCGTGCGGTGCGCGGTGGCGGGCAGCGGACCGAGCAGGGATTCGTAGATCTGGCCCGCGGGCGTGCCGGAGCGACTGCGATGCCCGTGGCTGATGATGTCGATGCCGCTGAGCAGGATGTCGTGCTGGTTCAGACAATTCGCCAGTTCCGGCAGCGGAAGCAGATGTGAGGCGTGCACCGTGCCGCGCGCGATCCTGGTCAGTCCGCCGGGCGGCGGGAGCACCTCGACCACCGTCACCACTCGGCTGCCGTCCCGGAACAGGCCGAGCGACCGCCCGTCCGGGCCGCGGAAGTTGGCGGTGCCGCCGATCTTGTACTGCTGCCGAGTGACATAGCGCCACCAGGTCGTGATCCAGTCCAGCGGTGTGCGTTTGGCGACGGGTACGAGCGGAATCAGCGTCATGACCACCGCTGTGCCGAGCGCGGGCGCCGCCGGGACACCGACGAACAATGCGATCAACCCGGCGATCAGCCCAATAGTCTGTGCCGTCACCAGATTTCGCATCGAGATCCGTCCGAGGAGCGGACTTGGCCCCGCTCCGGCCGATTCCGCCATCGTCGTCCCCCAAGTACCCGGTGTCGGCCGGTGCGCAGTGGCCGAGTGAACAAGAGTCCACGGGAACTGTACTGTGTTCGGCGAACGTGAGCACGGTTCGGGGGAGGGAATAATGCCTTCAAAGCCCACTACACGCTGGCAGGTGAGCGGCTACCGCTTTCTGGTCCGGCGGATGGAGCACGCCTTGGTGCGCCGGGACGTGCGAATGCTGCACGACCCCATGCGTTCCCAGTCCCGCGCGTATGCCGCGGGACTCGTCCTGGCTTGCGTCGCCCTCGCCGGCTGCGGCGTGCTCGCGCTGCTGCGCCCGCAGGACAAGATCGATGACAAGAAGATCCTGATCGGGAAGGATTCCGGGGCGGTCTACGCGGTGCTCGACGACGTGGTGCACCCGGCGCTCAACCTCGCCTCGGCTCGCCTCGCCGTGGGGGAGGCGGCCGAGCCCGCGATCGTGAAGGAATCGGAACTGGGGACGAAGCCGCGCGGTCAATTGATCGGCATTCCGGGCGCTCCCGGCTCGCTGCACTTCGACAAGGAAGGAAAGGGGCGAACTTGGACGGTGTGCGACACCATACAGCTCGACGGCACCGAGAAGATCACCACCTCGGTACTGATCGGCGGCGTAGAACTCGGAGCCAAGGCGTCGACGATGGGCTCGGGCAATGCCCTGTTCGTGAAGGGCAAGGACGCCAACTACCTCATTTACGACAACAAGCGCGCTCGGATCGATATGAACAGCAACGCCGTGACCGAGGCGTTGGGCGTCCGCAATGTGACACCGCGGCCGATCAGCGAAGGTCTGCTCAACGCGATTCCCGAAGTGCACCGGATCGAGGTGCCGCAGATCGATGATCGCGGCGGGCGTCCCAGCTACCAGATAGGTGACCACAGGATCGGCGAAGTGGTGCAAGAGGCCGGGACCAAGCAGTACTACGTGGTGCTGCACGACGGCCGGCAGGAGATCTCTCAGCTGACCGCGAACATCATCCTCAACTCCGACCCGGACGCGGGTCGTAATCCCACGATCAACCAGTACGAGAAGAGCAATGCGCAGCCATCGACGACCATGGCGGTGCAGGATTATCCGGCCACCGCGCCGTCGCTGGTACAGATTAAGGACCGGCCCGCCAGCTGTCTGTCGTGGAAGCCGATCGCGGCGGCGGCGGGCAGTGGTGGCAATCGTGCCGAGCTTTCCGTGATCACCGGCGTGGGACTGCCGATGCCTGACGACGCTCGCCTGGTGTCGCTGGCTCAGGCCGATGGTGACGGCCCGAACGTGGATTCGGTGTACTTCAAGCCAGGTTCCGGCGCATTCGTTCAGGGCACCGGCGTCGAGCCGGACAGCCAGCGCAAGGACAGCCTGTTCTATGTCGCCGACACCGGCGTCCGGTATGGCATCAAGGATGCCGAGGCAGTCGAAGCGCTTGGCATGAGTTCGGATTCGGGAGTGAAGCAGCCGGAAGCGGCTCCGTGGCCCATCGTCGGCCTGCTCGCTGCCGGCCCGCGTCTCAGCCGCCAGGACGCGATGGTCGCCCACGACGGCGTTGCGCCGGATGCGCACCCCGCTAAAACTCTTGTGGATGACCATAATTGAACGGGCGAGCCATCTTGATCGAAGAGTCCCCAGGCGGCACGGCATGATCACGAGGGCCGGTCTTGTACCCGCTAACGATCGGGCGACACAGCGAAGCAGTTGCATACGATCGAAATCGTGTGGCTCGGGATTCTCACTCGTCGTCGTGGACACCGAATCGGCGGCGGATCGGGAAGGAAGCGAGCATACCCAGGACGAGTAGCGCTGCGACGCAACCGCTCCCGATCAACGCCACATTGCGGGCGCGATGGTCCGGCGCCGGCGCTGGCTGCGGGATGGGCAGTGCGACACTCTTGGCTGAGCCGGGTCGCTTCGGCGGCAGTTCTTTCGGTATTTCGGCGGTCAAGGCGGCGATCGGATCGATAGCGCCGTAGCCGACATAGGGGTTCCAGCCTTCGGCTGGGGAGTGCGCGGTGGCTTGAATTCGCTGGATGACCTCGAGGGCGCTGAGTTCGGGGAATCGAGCGCGGACCAGGGCGGCCACACCCGATACATAAGGTGCCGCGAAGCTCGTTCCCTTGAGCGACGGTGGCTGCTGGCTGTCGTTTTTGCCGATGATGGTGCCGGTTCCGCGCGGATCGAGCGAGACGACGTCCTCGCCGGGTGCGGCCACGCCGACCCACGGCCCTGGAACGGTGAATGTCGACGGTGCCCCGTTCTGGTCGATCGACCCGACGCTGAGGACGTAATCGTCGAAACGAGCGGGCGTGACGTTGGTGGTCAGGTTGTTCCACGGGTCGCTCATAGGTTTCAGCGGGTCGATACCCGGGTTGCTCGGCTTGCAGTTGTCATTGGTGTTTCCCGCCGCGGCCACTACGACGACATCTTTCTCCAGGGTGGCGTAACGCACTGCGGCGCCGACCATGCCGTCGTTCATGTTCTGGGCCGCGGGTACACACGAGACCAAGGAGATGTTGATGACCGAAGCGCCTCGGTCGGCGGCCCGCCGGATCGCGGAGGCGAGCGCCTCGACTCTGCCGTACCCTCTCGGTGGGTCCTCCGCCCTCTTGTCCTGTCGGCCAGGGACCTCGTACAACGCGCTGGTCTGGCGAATAGACAGGATCCGCGCCTCCGGCGCGACACCGTGAAACCCCTGCCCCGCTACCTCTTTCGCGGCGATGATGCCTGCGACGAGCGTGCCGTGCGCATCGCAGTCCTCGCTGACACCGTCGCCGCCTTCCGCCACGAAGTCACCGCCCGCTTCCAGATCGGGCAGGCGTGGATGACGGACGACGCCCGTGTCGATGACCGCAACGAGCTGGCCTTCCCCGCGAGAGAAATCCCAGGCACGGCGTAGGTCGAGTGCTCGCTGCGGAGCGGGTTCGGCGGGACCGTCTCCGCCGGACTGGGTTTGGTAGCAGGGCGAGTTGGCCGGGTGCTCGGTCTTGTCGAGCGGCCGAGCCGGATCACCCGCCGGCAGATTCGCCGGGTCGACCGGCGGCGGCCGATCGGCATTCGCGATGCTCTGGCTCGCCCCCATCCCGAAGGACATGCTCAGCGACAGCACCGCCGCGGCCGCGCCGGTGCGCAGGGTCCGGTTCACAGCCCGCGGACGAGCGCGTAGAGGTCGGCGACCCAGAATGCCAGTGGCAGTACGGCGGCGACGAACCCGTACTCGAGCAGTTCGATGCCGCGACGCATCGGCGGGGTGGCCGACTGGTTCGGGACGATGATGCCGAGGATCAGCGCCGCGACCACGGCGACCATCGCCGCGCCGAACACGGTGAGCGGTTGCGCCAGCACGAAGCCGACCCCCACCAACATGATCAGCGCGATCGCCGAGCCGCCCGCGATGAGCACCACGGCCTGTTCCGCGCCCGCGTAGGTGCGGCTGCGGAACATCAGCACCACCGCGCAGACCGAGGCGAGCGCTACGCCCGGCCAATACGGGCCGTCGGCGGTCGGGTCGGTGGCCGACAGTGCGCCGATCGCGGTGACCAGCGTCGTCGCGGCGACCAGACCGGCCAGGTACTTGCGGGCGCGCTCGGACTTCATCCGCAGCACATCCATGGTCGGCAGCGCGCGGTGGTCGTCCGGGTCGTCCTCGGTCGGGTCGATCGGCGTGCCGGGCGAAGGAACCGGTGGCAGCGGCAGTTTCGCGAGCAGCATGGCGACTCGCGGCGCCAGCGAGAGGCCGCCGAGTCCGAGTGCCGCGGCGCCCGCGCCGATCGCCCGCTCCGGCTGGTCGGTGAGTAGACCGATCAGAGCTGCGGGGACCACATAGGTCGCGAGTGCGGTCGCGCCGATGAAGAGCGCGAGGCCGACACCGGTGACACGCCACGCCAGGACCGCGGTCGCGCCCGCCAGTACCGACCCGAGCAGAACGTGCGCCCAGCCGTAATGATCGGGTACGTAGAGCATGCCCGCGCTGAATGCGGCGGGCAGCGCGCAGCCGCCGAGCACCAATGCGGTGTCGGAGTCGTCGTACATTCTGCTCAGCACCATCGCGGCGGCCACGAGAAGGATCGCGACCGCGAGCGCTATCGAGCCGCCCACCCCGATCGGTAGCGACTCGGGTGACAGCAGCAGGCCGAGACAGCCGACGATCATGGTGACCGCCGCGAGCACCGAGCCGGTGATCCGCGCGACCTTCGGTGTCCAGCTGCGGTAGTGGTTGATGTCGGCGATCGCGACGTTGTACATGATGTCGTCGAACAGTGGCGTCGGCGCCGTGTGCGACGCGCTCTCCAACATCAACAACTCGCCGTCGCGAACGCCGTGCTCGCCCAGACTCAGTGAGTTGGAGAATGGGGGATGGCCGATACGAGCGAGCACCCATTCGGCGGGCTCGAAGCGCTCGCCGTCGTTGTCGAAGTCGTTCGTCCGACTGTGCTGGGCGACCATATCGACGACGCTCGGAATCACCAGCGCGACCGGCACATCGACCGGGATCGCCATGTCGACCTGGGTGTGTTTGGCCAGAATCGTCACCCGGGCCAGATCGGGTGCACGGACGATGCCGCGCGAGGATTCATCGTCGATGTGGTCAAGGCGCGCGTGCGTCAAGATTCCCCCAACTCGGTCTTCTACCTCGTTATTCCGCGAGCCCACCGGCCGAGGGAGGAGGTTGCGCACCCACGGTTCGGACAGCAGAATGCTGGTCGAACTGTACGACATGTCGGTGAACGCCTCTACACTGAGGCCGAATCACGGCTTGCCAAAAGGGGGATCTCGTCGATGAGCACTGTTCGCTTTCAGCGCCGTGCGCGCCGCGAGATGCCCAGGTCGCCCGGCGGCGAGGTCACGCTGCAACCGCCACCCGAAATCCCCCGGGTGACACCGGGAAATCTGCTGCTCAAACTGATGCCGGTCGTGATGGTGATCGGCATGGTCGGCATGATGGCGCTGCTGTTCACGCAGGGCGGCGGCATCGCGTCGAACCCGATGAGCATGATGTTCCCGATCATGATGTTGTTCTCCATGGTCGGCATGTTCGCCGGCCAGGGCGGGGGCAAAGGGCAGAAGGCCGCGGAGGCCAACGAGGATCGCAAAGACTATCTGCGCTATCTGGACCAGGTCCGTAAGGACGTCGACGAGACCGCGCGTCAGCAGCGCGCCTCGGTCGGTTGGAGCCATCCCGAGCCGACCTTGATCTGGATGCTCGCGGGCACCAGCCGGATGTGGGAGCGGCGCGCGGGCGATAAGGATTTCTGCCACGCCCGCATCGGTATCGGCGGACAGCGGCTGGCGACCAGATTGGTCGCGCCGGAGACCGGTCCGGTCGAGGAACTCGAACCGATCGCCGCGGTCTCGCTGCGCCGTTTCGTGCGTGCCCACTCGACCGTGCCCGATCTGCCGACCGCGATCGCGGTCAAGGGCTTCGCCACCATCGCGCTGGATGGTAACCGGGAAGAGGCACGCGACATGACGCGTGCGATGTTGCTGCAGCTGTGCATGTTCCAGGGTCCGGACCAGGTTCTCGTCGCCGTCGTCTGCGGACCGGACACCGCGCCGGAGTGGGACTGGACCAAATGGCTTCCGCACACTCAGCATCCCGACGCGCAGGACGGTATCGGCACCGAGCGCATGGTCTATGGTTCCATCCGGGAAGCCATGACGGGCCTGCAGCCATTGCTCGGCAACCGGGTTCGATACTCGCGAAATCAGCCCGCCAACGCGAACATGGTGCACGTCGTCATCGTGGTCGACGGCGGCCTGCTCGAGGCCGAAGACGACCAGCTGCGCGAATCGGGGTACGAGGGCGTCACGGTCATCGATCTCTGCGGCTACGCGCCGCGCCTGGCGGTTTCCCGCGGAATCAAGATGATCGTGGAGAACGGCGAGTGCCTCGGACGCGGCGCGACCGGCAACCAGGAACGTTTCGCGCTCATCGACCGGATCAGTCCACAGCAGGCTCAGCAGGTGGCACGCCGGCTCGCGCCGTACCGCGCGGCCACCCAGCGCAGCAGCGACGTGCACATCGAGGAATCCGAGGCGATCTCGACCTGGAGCCAGCTGATGGGCCTCGGCGATATCGGCGCGTTCAACCCGGAGCACGCGTGGCGCCCGCGCTACGATCGGGAGCGGTTGCGCGTCCCGTTCGGTGTCGGCGCCGACGGCCTTCCGGTCGAATTGGACATCAAGGAGGCCGCCGAGAACGGCACGGGCCCGCACGGATTGTGCATCGGCGCCACCGGTTCCGGTAAGTCGGAGTTCCTGCGCACCCTCGTGCTCAGTCTGCTCGCCACCCACTCGCCGGAACAGCTGAACCTGGTGCTCGTCGACTTCAAGGGTGGCGCGACATTCCTCGGCCTCGACAGCGTGCCGCACGTCGCCGCCGTCATCACCAACCTGGAGGAAGAAGCCGACCTCGTCGACCGTATGAAGGACGCGCTGGAAGGTGAGATGAACCGCCGCCAGGGCGTGCTGCGGGCGGCGGGCAACTTCGCCAACGTGTCCGACTACGAGAAGGCCCGTGCCGCGGGCGCCGACCTCGATCCGTTGCCGGCTCTGTTCGTCGTGCTCGACGAGTTCTCCGAACTGCTGACCCAGCACCCGCATTTCGCGGATCTGTTCGTCATGATCGGTCGCCTCGGCCGCTCGCTGCATGTGCATCTGTTGCTCGCCTCGCAGCGGCTGGAGGAGGGCAAGCTCAAGGGCCTGGAGACCCATCTTTCCTACCGAATCGGTCTGAAGACGTTCTCCGCCAACGAATCTCGTCAGGTGCTCGGCGTTCCCGACGCTTACAACCTCCCGAGCAGTCCCGGCGGCGGCTATCTCAAGACGAACTCGGGTGAGATCCAGCGTTTCCAGGCGTCTTACGTGTCCGGCCCGTACGTCGGCGGCGGCTCGCAGCGCGACATCACCGTCGCCACCCAGGCGGGTGAGATCGATATCAAGGCGCGGCCGTTCACCGCGACGCACATCGACTACCGTCCGACGGACCGTGTTTCCCTGCCGCCGGAGCCGAGCACAGACCTCGCACCGCAGGACGCGGACGGCGAGCAACTGTCCAACGTGGCAATGTTGGTCTCCCGGATCCGTGGTCATGGGCGTCCGGCGCACGAGATCTGGCTGCCACCGCTGGATGAGGCTCCCACGCTCGATCAACTCGTCCCGCGGTCGGTCCTCACCGGTGACCACTCCTCAGCGGCTACCCTGCGCGCCCCGATCGGCATCGTGGACCGTCCCTTCGACCAGCGTCGTGACCCGATGGTCATCGATCTGTCCGGTTCCCACGGCAACGTCGCCGTCGTCGGCGGTCCGCAGTCCGGCAAGTCGACCGCGCTGCGCACCCTGATCATGGCGATGTCGTTGACGCACACCGCCGAACAGGTGCAGTTCTATTGTCTCGATTTCGGTGGTGGCACGCTGGCGAGCCTGTTGGGGCTGCCGCACGTCGGATCGGTCGCGAGCCGGTTGGACGAGGACCAGGTCCGGCGCACCATTGCCGAGATGACCACCATCGTCCGGCAGCGCGAGGCGCGCTTCCGGCAACTCGGCATCGAGTCGATGGCGGAATTCCGCAGGCTGCGCGGGATGGATCCGGCCAGCAACCCGGCGGCGGCCGGCGCGCACGAGGATGCGTTCGGCGATGTGTTCCTGGTGATCGACGGCTTCGGCTCGATCCGCCAGGACTTCGAGATGCTCGAGCAGGTCATCATGAACCTCGCGGTGCAGGGGCTGTCCTACGGTGTGCACGTGGTCATCACGCTGGCCCGGTGGGCCGAGGCCCGCCCGGCGCTCAAGGATCAGATCGGCACCAGAATCGAACTGCGCCTGGGTGATCCGATGGATTCCGACCTCGGCCGCAAGTTCGCCTCGTTGGTCCCGCAGGGTCGACCCGGCCGCGGTATGACGCCGGAGTGCCTGCACATGCTGACCGGTCTGCCGCGCATCGACGGTAGCGCGAACCCGGACAACCTGGGCCAGGCGGTGGGCGACGCGGTCGCGACCATCGCCAGGCTGACGCCGGGCCGTCCGGCGCCCCAGGTCCGCATGCTGCCCGAGCAGCTCCCTCGCGACCAGCTGCTGAACCTGGCGGGGGAATGGCCGTCGCAGCTCGACCCGACCACCAAATGCCTGCGCATCCCGTTCGGTATCACCGAGTCCGAACTGGCGCCGGTCTACATCGATTTCGCCGACAGCCCGCACTTCATCATTATCGGCGACACCAAATCGGGGAAGACGACGCTGTTGCGCTCACTGATCGAGGGCATCGCGGCCGCGAATACGCCGGATCAGGCCCGGTTCATCGTCGGTGACTACCGGCGCAGCCTGCTCGGCTTGGTCCCCGAGGGTTACCTCGCGGGTTACGGCTCGACGGCGCCGCAGTTCACCCAGAACATGAGCGATCTGTCCGCCTACGTCAGCAAGCGCACTCCGGGGCCGGACGTCACGCCGCAGCAGCTGCGCGATCGGTCCTGGTGGAGCGGTCCGGAGCTGTACGTCATCATCGACGACTACGACCTGGTCGCGACCTCCTCGGGAAATCCGGTGCAGGCGCTGCTGGAAGACCTGCCGCATGCCCGCGACCTCGGCTTCCATGTGATCATCGCCCGGCGCTCCGGCGGTGCGAGCAGGGCGATGTTCGAGGCCACACTGGCCAGGATGCGGGATCTCGGTTCCGCCGGTCTGACCTTGAGCTGCAGCAAAGACGAAGGTGTGCTGATGGGCACCAGGCGCCCGAGTCCGATGCCCGCGGGCCGCGGCACCTTCGTCACACGCAATACGGAGGGGCTGATCCAGACGGCGTGGATGCCGTTGTCCTGATGTCCGAGATCGAGCTGGTCATCACCGAGACGCGGATCTGGGCGCGTGGCGCGACCACCCACTGGGATGTGCCGCCGTCGATCATGCTGGGAAGCAATGGATTCGACCTGGTCGTCGGTCCGTCGCTGACGCCGCCGACCCAGGTCGGCTCGGCGGTCCAGTTCATTCCGGCCGATGCCATCGCGCTGCCGCCCCGCACCCCGTCGGTGGTGGACGCGATGGGCGCCGTCTTCGCGAACGTGCTGGAAAATCTCGGTGTTGCAGCGCCGTGCGGGCGAATCACCCTGATCTGTCCGACGGAATGGGGCTCCACCCGCCGGACGGTGCTCGATCAGGCAGCGCGGCGCTTCGCGTCGGATGTCGGGTACGAGGACATCGCGGTGCGTGCGGTTACCGCGGACGGCGGAGCCGACCACAGTCCCCGCACCCTGGTAGTGGAGTGCAACTCGCTGAGTACCACTGCTGCCACGGTGGTGCGAAGCCACCGCGGTGTGCACGTCGAATCCTGCGAGCACGAGCCGGCTCTGGCGCTTGCCGAGATCACGCCGGAGTCCCGCGCGATGGCGCAGTTGTGTGCGCTGCTCGATCGACTGCTCGATGGTGAGCCGGTCGGTCTCGCCCAGGTGACCGGTACGTCCGATCCGGCGAAACTCGATCTGCTGCGCGCGGCCCTCGAACAGACCTGCGGCGACGCCGTCGAAATGCGTTCCGTCGCCGGTCCCGATCTCCTCCGCGGTCATCCCGCCGAGGCGCGTCGCCAGCGCGAGGCGTCGTCCACCTTGCCGAACACCGAATGGATGCAGCGATGGCGCGACCGTGCGGCGGCACAGCGGGAGGGGCACCGCATTAGCGTTCCCGTGCTGGTGATGGTGGCCGCCGTGGTCGTGGTCGCTCTCGTGGTCGTTGGCGCCACAGCGATGCTGAACCGCGGGGACGACACCGCGTCCGCCGCTCCACCCACCACCATGGACTCGACGGGGCGCGACCTCCCGCCGGAGAAGGCCCCGGGCTCGGAGACGGTCGGCCGCATTCGTTTTGCCGTTCCGCCCGGCTGGCGTCTTGGCACGGTGCCCGAGAATCCAGGCGGCCGTGTCGACCTGGTTCCGGGAGATGGGACGCGGCAGCGCATCACCGTGATGCAGACCCCGATCGCGGCGGATGCGGGCAACGTACAGGTCGCCGCGCAGCTCGAGCTACAGATCGCGCAACGGCCGCCGGGCGTGCTGACCGACCTGCGACGCGACGTCGTGTTCGGTGGACGCTCCGGTCTCGCGTATTCGGAACGACCCGGCGATGGGTCGACCGTTCGCTGGCATGTTGTGCTGGAGCATGGCATTCAGGTGAGTATCGGTTGTCAGTCCGTTGGTGAGAGCTGGAGCCACCTCGAGACGGTATGTGAGAGATTCGGCGATTCGGTACGCGTAGTTGCGTGAATTGTCGTACGGCGGCGCCGGTGCCGAGGACCGGCTCGCGGCGTCAGCCCATGACACAGTTCGAGCCCCCGACGCAACGGCGTGCCGGGGGCTCGAATCGGCCGAGACGGGATCTCAGAAGAGGCCCGCCAAGGCGGTGTCGGTGCCCTGCAGGTCGGAGTTGCCGGTGCTGACCAGCTTGCCGGCGCTTTCGAGCGTGGTGTTCAACTGCGTGACCTGGGTGTTCCACTGTGACTGCAGCGAGGCGAACGCATCGTTCGCATCGCCCTTCCAGTAGTTCGTCACGAAGTCGGTGACCTGCTTGTGGAAGTCTTCGAGCATGGCCATGACGCTGCGTGCCTCGGCCACGATGGCCTGGGCGCCCGCGTCGACTTCGCCGAAGTTCGAGGCAATCCGGCCTGGATCGTTCGCTACCATGGGGAGCTCCTTGTTGTCGGTGGTGCGGCTGAGATCAGGGCAGGTCCAGGCTGGAGGCCTGCGCGGCGACCTGCTGGGCAAACTGCTGGTCCTGATCCGAGAACTTCCGTCCAGCGTGGGCGAGCTTGTCCGAGGTCTGATCCAGCTGGTCGTTCAACTTTCGCGCCTGGGCGAAGTAGTTGTCCATGAACGTGTCGAACGCCTGACGCGCCGCACCGCTCCACGTCGCGGTGGTCTGATCCGACTTGCTGTTCAGCGTGGTGATCGCAGCCTGCAGGTCCTGATGACGCTGTCTGCAGTTGTTCACAAACTTCGTGATGGCCTCGTCGCTCGCCTCGAGCTGTCCTGCCATTTCGGCTCCTTTCGGTTCCCGTCTCGGCCAACGGCAGAAGTCTCAGTTGGCCTGTACATCTGGTTGGACGCGGTGCGGGTCTGATCGGTTCCATCCGATTCGAGAAGGTCGGCATCTCCCCACGGATCAGACCCCCGCGTCCTCGCCCGGCTTGTCCATGGCTTCGGCGGCCAACCCGGGGCCTGCACGGAATATCACGGTGCGGTCGGGTCTGCATGACTAGCAATGCCAGCGCTCGGTTCCCCTCCTTCCCCCTGCTCGCTGGTGTAATGATCGGCGAGTGGGCTGGCTGCGGTACACCTTACCGAACCGCTATGTCCGCCGCTACCAGCAGATTGCCACGCTGAGACACCGAAAACCGTTGTGCGATGGGCCGAGAGCCCATCGAGCGCTCGTCGGAGGCGCCCGGTGTCACCGGGGCGCGGCCGGTTACTTCACTCGGTTGCGCAGCACGGGCACCAGTCGGTCGAGCAGCGTCTGTTCGGAGTACTGGTTCCAATTCCGGATCGCGGCGACCGCGGCGGGATCGTCCAGGGGAATCACCGTGGCGCGGGTGCCCGCGACCTGATACGGCAGACCGAGCAGACCACCGCCGCCGGCGTTTTCGTCACTGCGGACGGCGAGCACATAGCTGTCCGGCGTTACCTGCAGCGAGTCGGTGCCCGCCATTTCCCGAGGGGATGCCTGGTCCCCCTGCCGGGCGTAGGTGAAGTTGTAGACGAAGCCGAGGTCTTCCAGGAACGTGGTTTGTGTGGTCCCGCCGAGGAAGATCGAAACGCGTCTGCCGCGCGGAACATCCACCATCGTGATGGTCTTGCCGCGGAACACCGGGTTGTTCGCGCGTGCCTGTTCCAGCGGCGGTAAGGAATTCGGTGCGGTGGCACTGCTCGTCGTGACGGCGGTAGCCGGCGACTCGTCGCGGTTCAGCGCCCAGATGCCGATGCCGGCGGCGAGGGCGACAACCAGGATGCCGACGCCTGCCGCGAGGACACCGCGCTTGCGGTCGACTCGTGCGAGCGACCCCGAGTGGGCGACCTGAGGTTTGGTGGTAAGTCGTGGATCGATGACGTGGATCGGTGCGGTCGACGAGGCATAGGTGCGGGCCGGGTTGTCCCCGGCGGTGAGGGCGTTCGCCGCCGCGTCGGTGAATTCGCGGCAGGTGCCGAAGCGTTCGGCGGGATTCTTCGCCATGGCGCGCGCGAAGACGTGATCGATAGCGCGGGGTAGGCCGGGATCGACCTCCGTCGCCATGGGCGGCGGCTCGTGCAGATGCCCCATCATCACCAGGGCGGGTTGCGTGCCGGGGTACGGGTTTCGGCCGGTGAGAAGTTTGAAGAACGAGCACGCCAGGCTGTAGATGTCGGCGCGGTGGTCCAGCGGGCTGCCGGTGAGCTGCTCGGGTGGGGCGTAGGCGATGGTGGCGACAAAGCTACCGGTCTGGGTGAGTTCAGTAGTGTCGTCGGTGGATTTGGCCACGCCGAAATCGGTGAGCAGGACGCGTTCTTCGTCGTCGTCGGCGGCGGAGGAGGAGAGTAAAAAGTTGGCCGGTTTGACATCCCGGTGCAGCAGTCCCTTGCGATGCGCGTAATCGAGGCCCTTGCCGACCTCGGACGTGATCCGCAGTGCGCGAGCCGGATTCATCGCCTGGGGGTCACGGGCCAGTTCGGCGGCGGCGTCGGTGCCGTCGACGTACTGCATGGCGATCCACAGTCGGCCCTGCTCCTCGCCACGGTTGTACACCGACACGAGGTTCGGATGGTCCAGGCCGGCAGCGAGATTGGCTTCGCGCTCGAAACGGGTCCGGAACTCGTGGTCGTGGCTCAGTTCGCCGCCGAGCACCTTGAGCGCGTCCGTCCGGGGCAGGCTGGGATGCTCGGCCAGATACACCGTGCCCATGCCGCCCGCGCCGAGCACCCGCACGACGCGGTATCCGCCGACGATGGTCCCCGGGCTCATCGCCATATTTCCACGATCTCCTGACTCGACGCCCGACGCCGCTTTCGGCCCGCGGCGGCATTCTTCACGCAGCAGCATACTGGACTGTTCGAGCGGCGGCGGAAGGGTGGCATTACCGGCTGTTCGCGAAAATGGAATACTGTGCGGCCGCTCGCTGCTGTGCGTCGAGCAACTGATCTCCGGAGACGAACCCGACATATTGTTGATAGGGCACGATGCAGGTGAATCGTTTGGAATCGAAATATCTGGCTTTATTCTCCACGCAGGTCGCATCGGGCAGCCCGGGCGGTGGGTCGGCGGCGCCGGACGCGGGGGTCGGGGTAATGCGCTGCTCGGCGACCGATCGTGCTGTGTCCGGACCTGGCGTGCGGATCACCAGCGTGCCGTCGGAGACCGCGAATTTTTCGGCGCTCATGGCGGTGAAACGCTTCTTCGCGTACTCGCGGTCCGGCGCGTATTGCAGAATTCCGCGAAGACTGAATATCGCGTGCCGGTTGTCGTAGCTCGGGGTTTTGGTCTTATTCGGATTCAGGGCTCGGCTGAGTAGGTGGTCGGGGTCCCACGGCAGTCGCAGCATCTCTTCCTCGGACAGCGGCGCCAGCTGATCGAGGAGCGGAAGTTGGGTGTCATAGGCCTTCTCCGCCAACGCGACCAGTCCGTCGCGATCGGGACCGACAGTAGAGACGAGAAAGGCGGCCACGTAGGAGCCGTGCGGGAGGACAACTCGCAGAAATGGGGATCCGGGGCGCCAATGCGCACGTGCGTCCGGGTATTTCGGCAGTGTGACGGGCTCGTTCCGGTCCCGGTATGCCCCGAAGTCGGTGTCGTGGAACTCGGTCGCGGCCTGCCGTGCGCGGTTCGCATCCGGGAATTGCATGATGAGCGTGCTCACCGTGGTCGAGTTGGATTGCTGTTTGGTCGGCCAGTCCGAGTCGGCCACGAGGATGTTCTGATCGGAGCCGTTGGACTCGAAACCGTACATCATCCGGTTGCGTTCGGCGATCGGCTTCATATCCGGGATACGTCCGAGTTGTTCGGGCAGAATTCCGGTCGTAATAGTGGATGACGACCGGCCGTATTTCATTGCCGGATCGATGTCGTAGGCGGCGGCAACATAATCGGCCAACCGCATTGCGGCAACCTTGGGCATGTCGATGAAGAGCGGCTGATAGTCGTCGTCGTGCGCATCGGGCGGCTCGGTGGGGTAATTGCCGGTATCGAGATTTCTGATGTCGATCTCACCGGGCTGCGCGGTCCCGGACTTCGTGGAGCCGCACGCGGCGAGAAGTACGGTCGACAGCACGCATGCCAGTGCGGTCGCGGCAGTGCGGAATGTTTTCATCCGGCATTCACCAGCACGGCGTACTGCGCGGAGATTCGTTGCTGGGCGTCGAGCAGTTGATGTGACCAGGAGAATGCCGCATAGCGATCGTAGGATACCGAGCAGTAGAAGCGGATGACGATCGACTGAGTACCGATATATTCCTTGCATTTGGCCGTGGGCAGGCCTTTCGGCGATTCGGCGCTCCGGAATTTCTTGCTCAGGCCGCCGCGCTCCTCACGCAGTTTCCTGGCCGCGGCCCGATCGCGTGCGCGATACAGAGTGGTGCCGTCGGTCGCGTACCGGTCGACACCCGCTTCCTCGAGCGCCCGCTGGTCAGCGACCGGATCCGACGCGAAATGCACAGCGGTGTGACCGGTGTAGGCGCCGGGCGGATCGATCCAGGAGTCCTCGCGTGGTCGGGGAAGGGTGCGGTCGAGCATGCCGTCCATATCGATCGGCAACGTCATCAGTTGGTCCGCCGGTGTCGGGCTGAACCCGTCGATGGAGCCAACGACGGTGTCGAGGCTCTTGGTTACCAGAGCGAGGAGCTCGGAAAGGTCCACCTGCTGCAGGAAGACTTTCAGGTAGTCGTAGATCCAGGTGAAGACGACGAATTTCCCGGTGGCGAACCAAGATCCGATCGACTGCTCGTGTGGCTGCCAATGTGCGTGCGCCGCAGGGTAGTTCGGGATCCCAACCGAGACGTTGCGCGGGTTGGCCTCGAAGTCGACGTGTTCCAGGGCGGCTGCGGCGGCAGCCGCTTTCTGCTCGTCCGGGAAGATCAGGACCGCGTTGACCAGGTCCTTGCCACGGTTGTTCGGCTCCGTGCTGCCGCTGCTGAGGAATCCCGCGACGAAATCCGGTGCGGCCTCGGCGAAGCGGGAATCATCCGTGAACCGCCCGAGTGCGGCCCGCGTGTCGATGAAGACCTTCGAGGTCCGGGGATCGCCGTGCGCGAACGCCGGATCGATATCCGATGCCGTGGGGACGAAGTTCCCCAACCGTTCCGCCTCGATCATCCGCGCCTGTTCGGGATTCTTCACGGTGCCGAGTGCACGCGGTTTCGTCGAGTAATTGCCTGGGTCGAGCAGACCGATGTCGACGGCGGGATCCATGGGCGCGTCGCGCCCGCTCTCGGTGCTGTCGCACCCGCAGGCGCCGATTGCCACAACGGCCGAAAGGACCAGGGCACAGACGGTTCGGACCGGTATTGCGGCGCGCTGCACGTCCCTCCCCTTACTGCGATCGTTGCGGCGAATCCTACTGGACCCGGCCAGGCGTGACGAGGGCACGAGGTCGGTGGATTCCCCCGGCAGCCGCGGTCAGAAACTGTTGGCCAACAGTGCGTACTCCGCGGCGATCTTCTGCCGCACGTCTGGTTCCTCATCACTGGTGACGACACCGACATACCGTTTGTAGGCGACATAGCAGCGGTACCGGTATTCCCGTTGCGAGTTGCCCTTGCCGTTGAGCTGGAGGCATTTGGCGCCGGGGACGTCCCTGGGCGCACCGAGCGCGTCGTAGTGCGCGTCCTCGCTGTCCAGCAAGCCGGTGACCAGTTTCTGGGCGGCGGCCGCGTCGCGAGTGCGAGCGACATAGCTGCCGTCGACGATGGCGGTGTGGTCGACACCCGCGTCCTCGATCAGGCGCAGATGCACGGACTCGTCATCGGCGCGGTGAACCGTGTGGCCGGCGCCGTAGACGGCGAAGGTCGCCGGGGCCGGCGTGCGGCTCTTACGGTCGGCGACGACGCGGGCGAGCAGACCGTCCGGGTCGACCTTCAGGGCGCTGAGCTGGTCCGTCGGTGTCGGGGTGAACCTGCCCAGCTGCGCGACCTGCGCGACGAGGGTCTTGTCGATCCAGCTGACCAGGTCGCTGCTGTCGGACCTGGGCCGTTGGATGAACAGGGAGATGACGAACTCCTTGTAGGCCATGAAGGCGCCGACCGTGGGAACCCCTGGGCGCCAATGAAGGTACGCATCGGGATAGCGGGTCGAGGAGAGTGGGCGGTTGTCCGGTGACACGGCGATGTCCACGTCCTCGAGTTCGCGGGCGGCGAGCTTCGCGGTGGCCTCGTCCGGGAAACGGAACACCACGTCGGTGATCGCGGTCGCGTCGGGCGACGGGTTGGTCTTGCCCACGGGGTCGGGACGATCGGCGCCACTCGCGGCGTAACCGACCACCAACTTGCGGTTCTCGAACACCGGTTTGGAGATCTTGGCGACGAAATCGAGCGCCTGCTGGGCATCGGCCACCACGGTGCTGCCGCGACCGACCTTCATGGATGGATCGATGCGGACGGTCGGGGCCACCGCGTCGGACATCCGCATGCCTTCGAGGAGCGCGCCGCGGCCGCCGGAGTCCTGGTTGTAGTGGTGTCGGTCCACCTGGTAAGCGCCGACTTCCAGCGTCCGCACATCGATTTCGCCCGCGGTCGGCGTCCCCGGCGCGCCCGCGCAACCGGCCAGCAGTCCCGTCCAGAGCAGACACGACACGGTGAGTGCGATGCGTTTGGTCCGAACCATGTCAGGCCCCTCGTTCCTCCCGATACCGACACTGAAGTTACCGGACGGACGTTGGGTACGGGGACCGATGGAGTTTGTAGTGCAATACCCTGGTGTGTGTGGCGACGACCCCGCACTATGCCCTCGGTGGAGGCCGATACCGTTGATGGATCGGCAGGTTGAGGTTGTCGAGGGTGGTCATGCGGTGGCCGGGCTCTCGGGTGCGGTCATCGTCGTCGCGCATCGCGGACCGGGTCGGCCGACCCAGGATTCCCCCGCCCTCGTCGCACTCGAGTCACTGGCCGAACTGGTACGCGACGCAATCGTTCAGCAGCCGGAGGGGCCGGGCGCCCTGGTGGCCAGGCAGGCGACGCGATGGCTGATGAAACATGCCGTGCAGATCAGCCCTGGCGAGCCGATCGATTTCGGCATCCTCTGCACCGCGGAGAGTGGGGGCGTGGCGATCTTCTTGCACGGCGCGGTCACCGCGGTGCTGGCCGACGACACCGAGGTCGAGCGGTATCGCGGCAGCGCGGCGGCGTTCACGGTCGATCGGGTCGCGGATGTTCCCGCGCGAGCGGCGGCCCTGTTCGTCGACGACGCGCAGGGGCGCATTCCGAACCTGCCGCCGGAGCGCGGCATCGGCTGGCTGGCGGAGGGCATCGCACAGGCCGGCGGCGCCATCGTCTGGTTCGACGCCGCGCGCCCGCGACCCCCGGCGACCAGCCGAGCGTCCGGACCTGCGGTGATGCCTCGCCGCGCCGAGATGTCGCCGCTGCCGACCGCGCGCATCGAGCGCGAGCCGTCCGCGGAGGCAGACACCCAACATCTGCTCGACTCCCGGCGAACACCCGAATCCCGTGGAGCATCCGCACCACCGCCGGAGGCCGAGCCACCGCCGCACCTGTCGGCGCCGTCGACCGCGATGCTCGATGCCGAGGCCGAGCAGCAGGCGATTGATCCGCGCCACGCGCCGACCCAGTTACGCGGCACCAACCCGGCGCCGCAGCCCGACCCGGATCTACAACGCCGCCTGGAGGCGACCGCGAGGGCCACCGCGCTCACCGTCCGAGTGCTGGGATTCAAGTGCGCGCGAGCGCATCCCAGTGATCCGCGCGCCGCGTTCTGCACCGTGTGCGGAATGCCCGTCGACCAGACGCAGCCGCTGATCGAGGTGGTCCGTCCACCGCTCGGTGTGCTGATCCTCGACGACGGAACGAGCTACCTGCTGGCCGCGGACGCGGTGCTCGGCCGTGATCCGGAGCATTCCGTGGCCGCTGAGAGCGGACTCGTTCCGCTGCGAGTCGACGACGCCTCTGGTGGTATGTCCCGCGCGCACGCCGAGATCCGGCTCGTGAACTGGGACGTGTCCGTGGTGGATCGCGGCTCTACCAATGGCACCCGCACCCGGCTGCCCGGCTACCGCGACTGGATACGCCTGGCCCCGAACCAGTCCATGGCGCTGATCCCCGGCGCCGAGATCATGCTCGGCAATCGTGTGCTGCGCTTCGAACACCCGGCCCCGCCACCGTTCGGCCGCTGAAACACGCAGGAGTCGGTGCGGATCCGTCGATGGGCGGCCGAAATCCTATGAGTAACGGGCCATACAGGTATTCTGTCCGCCGAGCACGCCGGCGCGGAACGCGTCGACCCGGGCGAAACCGCTCGGCACGGTCTTGCCCTCGACGTCGCTGGCGGCAAGTCCGTCGGTGAGCAAGCCGGAGACCGCCTCGTCCAGGTCGCCCGCGGCGAGTTTGATGTCGCCTTCGGTCACCGGCCGTCCGGTCTGCGCGAGTTTCCCGGTGACCACTCCGGACAGGCACGCGGCGCGCAATCCGGCCTTCGGGCCGACGAGTTGCTGCTTGTGACTGCGTTGGACCGCGAGCGTGTACCGGGAGATGAACACCACATAGCCGTTGTAGTCGCCGGTCACCTTCACCGGCAGCGGGTCATCCGGGTCGGCGTTCGCCGTGCCGCGCTGGGCCAGTTCGGGAATGTCGGTGGCGATGACATTCTTTACCGCGCAATACGACACGGGTTCGGTCGTCACACCGTTGCGGCACTCGATGTTCGCCCCGTTGTAGTCGTAGGTGGGTTTCTCGGGGATGGGCAGAATCGCGGCCAGCGCCTTGCTGAGTTCGACCAGATTGTCCTCGGTGATCTGATACTCGCCCGACTCTCCGTCGAAGCTGGTCGGCAGATTGCCGCGGCGTTGGTTGATCTCGTCGATGTCGATGCCCTTGCACGCGCGCGGTCCGTCGGTGAAGCCGACCTGGACTGCGGTGACCCGTTCGAAGGCCGAGCCGTGCACGCTGTCCGGGTCGTCGGGGTCGGAGTCGCGGATGGCGACGGTGGCGGCCAATACCGAGTTGAGCCCGTCGGAGGTGTTGATCGTGAAATGCCGTGCCTTGCCCTCGGCGACGTGCCGCATGAACGCGCCGGCGAAGCAGTCGGCCTGCTGTTCCTTCACGATGACCGGGTCCTTGGCTCCGACGATCTTGGCCATGGTCTGTACCGCGTGCCCGTACTCGTGCGCGAGCACCATGACCACGGCCATCTTGCCGAAGGTCTCCGCCATGGTGGGAAGCAGGACGGAGCGATCCCAGCCGATCGAGTTGTCCAGTCGGCAGAAGGCCGCGTTCACCAGGTGATAGGTGCTCTCCTTACAGAATTCGACAGCGTCGCTGCGCGGGGACTTCGCGCTCCATGACAGCAACTTGTCGACCGGCTTGAACTCCCCCTGGAATTCCTTGCCGAATTCGCCGCGCCAGTAGGTCTGGATATCGTCGACGGCGTTGAGCGCCAGCGTGTCCACCGCGCTACCGTCGCCGTTCGTCGCGGTGAGGGTGCTGTCGGCGACGTCGTCGCGTGGTCCGCTCGGCCCGCTGGTGGTGGGCAGCCCGGCAACCTTGAACGGGTCGTCGTAGATGGAGACGGCCCTGCCGTCCTCGAACCGTGTGCAGCCTCCGACCAGTACCAGAACGCTCAGCAGCGTCGTAACAAGCGCGGTTGGTGTGAATGTCGGCAAGGCTCCCCCTTGTCGGCCGGTATCGCAAGCACATCGTTCACCGGATCGGGGGTGAACGGCGCGTCGGGGGCACCGCCGATGTCCGGATGATGGAATAGTATCCGCTGCATGTCTTCACCGGGGGCGCAGACCATCACCGTGCGCCATGATGGGAACGAACGAGTTTTCGATTCGAGCCAGAAGGTCACCATGGGCCGGGCGCCGGAGGTGACGCTGTTCGTCGACAGTCCGCTCGTCTCCCGGGTCCATGCGACGCTCACCTGGCAAGGCATCGCGTGGGTGTTGACCGACAATGAGAGCACCAACGGCGTCTTCGTCGATGCGCGCAAACTGACGCAACCGGTGTCGATCGATCGCCCGACGCAGGTACGTCTCGGTGACGCGATCAGTGGCCCGCTGCTGCATCTGCTACCCGCGAATCCGCAACCCCCGCAACGGCCCGCGGCGCGGCCGCCGCACGCCGCACCCCAGGGTTCGCCGCACGCCGCACCCCAGGCTCCGCCGGGTCAACAGCGGCCGGCGCACCAGTTTCCGCGCCAGTACCCGCCGTCCCAGGCGGCGCCCGCGCAACCGCTGAACATCAACCTGACGACCAGAGCCGACACGTCGAATGTGCCGCCGGTCCGGGCCAGGGCGTCCACCGCGCCCGCCGCCCGCGCCGACCGTATTCCCCCGAGCGGTCTCGCGATCGGCCGCACCACCGACAATCAGATCGTCGTCAACGATCCGCTGGCTTCCCGCAAGCACGCCCGCCTGGTCGCCGCCGCGGAGGGGCTCGCGATCGAGGACCTCGGATCGGCGAACGGCACCTTCGTCAACGGGCACCGGCAACAGCGAGCGGTGCTGCGCGAGCGCGACATCATCACCATCGGCAATGTCGACTTCGTCGTCCAGCAGGGCACGCTGGTGCATCGGCAGAAACCGGTCGCCGAGCAGGGCTTGGCGGTGCATGGCGTCGGGTTCACCGTCGAAGGCAACAAGCAATTGCTCGTCGACGTGAACATGTCGGCGAGCCGGGGGACGTTGACCGCGCTGATCGGGCCGTCCGGCGCTGGTAAGTCGACGCTGTCGCGCCTGATCGCGGGCACCACCCAGCCCTCGGGCGGCGTGGTCACCTTCGAGGGCCGCAACCTGCACGCCGAATACGAGGCGCTGCGCTCCCGGATCGGCATGGTGCCGCAAGACGACGTGCTGCACCGTCAGCTCACCGTGCGCCAAGCGCTCGGCTACGCGGCCGAGTTGCGGCTGCCCCGCGACAACAGCAAAGACGACCGCCACAAGGTGATCGACGGTGTGCTGAAGGAACTCTCGCTCACCGAGCACGCCGACACCAGGGTCGACCGGCTCTCCGGCGGCCAGCGCAAACGCGCCTCGGTGGCGCTGGAACTGCTGACCGGTCCTTCGCTGCTCATTCTGGACGAGCCGACCTCTGGTCTGGACCCGGCGCTGGACCGACAGGTCATGGTGATGCTGCGCGAGCTGGCCGACGCGGGCCGCGTGGTGATCGTGGTCACTCATTCGGTGGCGCACCTGGACATGTGCGATCAGGTGCTGCTGCTCGCGCCGGGCGGGAAGACCGCCTACTGCGGCAACCCGGCCGGGGTCGGCGCCGCGCTCGGCACCAGCGATTGGGCGCAGATCTTCGCCGACGTCGCGGCCAACCCGGACCAGGCATTCGCCGCTTACCGCTCCCGGCAGGCATTCGAGCCGCCGCCTGCGCCGCCACTACAGCCGTACGGGTCGGGGGGCAGTCCGCCGCAGTCCAGTGCGGGCAAGCAATTCTCGACGTTGGCCCGCAGACAGGTCCGGTTGATTCACGCCGACCGTGGTTATCTCGCGTTTCTGGTGCTGCTGCCGTTCATCCTCGGTGGGCTCTCGCTGGTGGTGCCCGGCAAGAACGGCTTCCAGCGGGGTGCGTTGAAGGCGCTGCCCGACGGTACCTTCGTGCCCAACGGCGGTGGCGAAACTCAGCAGTTGCTGGTGGTACTGATCCTCGGCGCCTGCTTCATGGGCTCCACGTTGACGGTGCGCGACCTGGTCGGCGAACGGACGATCTTCTATCGGGAACGCGCGGTGGGTCTGCTGCCCTCGGCGTATCTGATGGCGAAGATCGCGGTATTCAGCGGTACCGCGCTGCTGCAATCGGCGGTGCTGGTGGGGATCGTGCTCGCGGGCAAGAAGCCCCCCGGGAAAGGGACGGTGCTCGCCTCCGGCAGCGCGGAGCTGTACATCGACATCGCATTGACGGCGGTGTGCTGTGTGGTCGTCGGCCTGCTGCTCTCCGCGCTGGCCAAGTCGAACGAGCAGGTGATGCCGTTGCTGGTGGTCGCCATCATGTGCCAGCTGGTGATGGCCGGCGGCCTGATCCCGGTCACCGGCCGAGTGGTGCTCGAACAGGTGTCCTGGCTGTTCCCGGCCCGCTGGGGTTATGCGTCCGGTGCGTCGACGGTGAATATCCGCGAGGTCTTCCTCAGCGCACAGCCGGACACACTCTGGCAGCACAAGCCGGGAATCTGGACACTGGACGTCGTGGTGTTGTTGGTGATCACCCTGATGCTGGCGATGGTGACGTGGAGCCGGTTGCGATTGAAGAAGTCGGCGGCGTGAGGCTTCCGGAACGGTCAACGGTCGCCCCCGCGCACGCCGCGGTGCGGGAAAACGCCGACGACCGGGCGCTGACCACGATGGCGAGCATGTCGGTCGCGAACCGGGCAGACTTATGGCTGTGACGGTGCGAGTAGGGGCAGTACATCTCGGCTGGGATGTGGTGTCCGTGGCGGCGGGGGGCGGGGGTACCCCCATTCGCCCGGTGCAGGTAGAAGGTGTGTGGACACCGCCCGCGTATTTGCTGGCTGATTCGTCGGGCCGGTTGCACACGGCGGGTGTGGAGCGGAACCGGCCGGATCTGGGGATGGCGATCGCCGACGTGCGCGACATTCTCGGGCATCCGCAGATCGTGGTGGCCGGCGCGACATGGCCCGCCGAGTTGGTGTTCCGCGCGCGGATGTACAACCCGCTCGCGGCGATCGGTAAGCATCTGCGGGCCAAGCCCGACCTGGTGGCGCTGCCGTTCCCGGACGGCTGGCCGGACGAGAAGGTCGAGATCTACGCCGCGCTGGTGGAACAGCTCGATGTCATGGTCGAGCCGCTGCCGGAAAGCGTCGCGCTGTCGGGTTATGTCCGCGCGCTCGGGCTGGTGCGCCGACCGGATCAGGCCAGGCCGCACGGTATTGGTGCGACGGCCGTGTATTCCGACGGCCGGACCGTGCTGGTGGTCGCGGTGCACGGCGACGACGAGCAGCCGACCGAGTCGGTCGACGTCCCGGTCGACGCGGACGCCATGCGCGACGCCCGATCCGCCGACAACGTGGTGATCGAGGTGATGGCCGCGGCTCGCTCGATCGGCGCGGACACCTCGACGGTACTGCTCTCGGGCAATGTGTGCTTCAACGACGCACTGCGTTTGGCCTTCCAGAATCATCTCGGACACCGGCTGCAGGTAGCCGACCACCCGATGCACGCGCTCACGCTCGGCGCTGCGCACCTGCTGGTGACCGACAACGAGTCGGGTGAGCCGGAGTCGTCGGGCCGGCATGCCGAACCGTCGCCCGGTCCGCGCGTTCCGGTGGACGCAGACCGGGCGCAGGCCGGATACGACGCGGGGCAGCGTCCGCCCGAGGCCGGCGCACCGCGGCCGGAGACACGGCAGCAGCAGCAGCCACCGGATATCGGTCAGCCGCCGCCGCCAGGGCCGGTCCCTGGTATCCAGTACGGCCCGGGATATCCCCCCCAGAGCGAGGACGCGACCCCCCGGGGCGTCCGCGACGAGGCGCCACGCGGACTTCCACCCAACCTGGCCGAACTGGGCAGCCGCTTCACTCGCCCGCCGAGCCATCATCCGGACGATGCGCAGTCCGCCGCGCCCGGGCGTCCATACGGGGACCTCGCGGTCCCGCCTGCGGGACCGCTTCCCGGTGGTCCGGTGCCGCCGCTCGGCCCACGGCCCACGTACCAGGTCCCACCCGAGCAGCCATCAGCGTACTACGCGGCGCGGGAACAGCGCCACGGACAGTGGCCCGCGCCAGGAGCGGAGTCCGACGACGAGGAGGACGGGCAACGTAAAGGCAAGCTCTGGAACAAGATGAAGGGCAACTTGTTCGGGGCGAACACCGTGATCGGCGCGATGGCATTGGCTGTGATCGCGCTCCCGTCCGGCGGCGATCGATTCGAACTCGTCGTCGAGGCGGTGGGACCGGGGAGTTCGCTCACCGTGGCCGACCGAGCGGTGCGGGACGGCGCGGAACCGGGTACTTGTGCGTTGACCTCGTACGCCATCGACGAGCCGAAGCCGGGAATCGCCATTGCCGGGGACGATCGATCGGGCACGCGGGGTGACCGGAGCGGCGGCGTGGAGTGCGGACGGCCCGGCATCGACACGCTGCGCTACCGGGTGCCGGGGCCGCCCGGCGCCATCGACCACGGGCCGCCGTTCGAGATCTGAGGCGATTTCTTCCGCCCGGTCCCCGCTGGTAAGGTGGCTCGTTGGCGTGTGGAACGCCCGGTTGATTCCTGGTGGATCGGTCCGGTCGTCCATCGAGTCCTGGGTCTCCACCGGCCGCCGGGAACTCCTCGACCACATGCTCGGCTGGCAACACCGACTACAGACAGGGAAGCACTGTGCCTACGTACAGCCCCAAGGCGGGTGACGTGACCCGTCAGTGGTACGTCATCGACGCCACTGACGTAGTGCTCGGCCGTCTCGCCGTCCAGGCAGCGAATCTGCTGCGTGGCAAGACGAAGCCGACCTACGCCCCGCACGTCGACGGTGGCGATTTCGTCATCATCATCAACGCCGACAAGGTTGCCATCAGTGGCAACAAGCGGCAGGACAAGCTGATCCACCACCACTCCGGGCACCCGGGCGGCCTCAAGTCGCGCACGGTCGGTCAGGTGTTGGAGTCGCGCCCCGATCGGCTGGTCGAGAAGGCGATCAAGGGCATGATCCCGAAGAACAAGCTGGGCAACGCGATCGCGGGCAAGCTGAAGGTCTACGCGGGCCCGACGCATCCGCACGCCGCTCAGCAGCCCATTCCGTTCGAGATCAAGCAGGTGGCACAGTGACCGCTCCCGAGGAATTCAACGAGGACTACGTCGAGGAATTCGACGCTGCCGAGGTCGTCGAGGACGGCGCGGGCTACGCGGAGGCCGAGGTCTCGGCGTCCTTCGCTCCGATCGTGATCGACCGTCCGGTGCAGACCGTCGGCCGCCGCAAGGAGGCCGTCGTCCGCGTGCGGCTGCTCCCCGGCTCGGGCAACTTCGTGCTCAACGGCCGCTCCATCGAGGACTACTTCCCGAACAAGGTGCACCAGCAGCTCGTCAAGTCGCCGCTGGTGACCGTCGAGCGCACCGAGTCCTTCGACGTGCACGCCCGCCTGGTCGGCGGCGGCCCGTCCGGCCAGGCAGGCGCCCTGCGTCTGGCCATCGCTCGCGCGCTGATCGAGGTCACTCCGGAGGACCGCCCCGCGCTCAAGCGCGCCGGCTTCCTGACCCGTGACCCGCGTGCCACCGAGCGGAAGAAGTACGGTCTGAAGAAGGCGCGCAAGGCGCCGCAGTACTCGAAGCGCTGATTGTGGCGGCATCGACTTTCCGTATCCGGCGCCTCGACGGTGTGGGATACGGTGGAGTCGATGCGGCAGCTGTCCGAGAGCAGGCTCCCCGCGAACGGCTGGGTGCCTGCTCTCGAGCTGTATGACCTTGCGGCGTTCTCGTACCCAGGCTGCCTCCTTCGGGCCCGTCGCTCACGCTGCAGATCCACCGATGAGGGGCGAGGTATGGGACGGTTGTTCGGCACCGACGGAGTCCGCGGGCTTGCCAATGAGTCGCTGAGTCCGGAGCTCGCACTGCGCGTTTCGGGCGCGGCCGCGCAGATCCTGAGCCGCGGCAAGAAGCGTGCGCTCGCGGTGGTCGGCCGTGATCCGCGGGCCAGCGGCGAGATGCTGGAGGCCGCTGTGACGGCGGGCCTGACCGCCGCGGGAGTGGACGTGCTTTCGCTGGGAGTGCTGCCGACGCCTGCCGTCGCCTATCTCACCGGTCTCTACGACGCGTGTCTCGGCGTGATGATCTCCGCCTCGCACAACCCCATGCCGGACAACGGCATCAAAATCTTCGCCGCCGGTGGGCACAAACTCGATGACGCGATCGAGGACCGGATCGAGGCATTGGTCGCCGCGGACACGCCGTTGCGGCCGACCGGCGCTGGCATCGGGCGGGTGCGCAACGCCGCCGGTGCGCGCGACCACGGGCTGGTCATCCCGGACCAATACAGCCTCGCGGGCACACACGAACGCTATGTCGAGCACTTGGTCGAGTCGGTCGGCCGGGATCTGTCGGGTCTGACGGTGGTGGTCGACTGTGCGCACGGAGCTGCCGCGGAGGTCGGCCCCGCCGCGTACCGCGAGGCGGGGGCGACGGTGATCGCCATCAACGCCGAGCCGGACGGGCTGAACATCAACGACGGCTGCGGCTCGACCCATCTCGACCAGGTCCGCGCGGCCGTGCGCGAGCACGGCGCCGATCTCGGCCTGGCGCACGACGGCGATGCCGACCGCTGTCTGGCTGTCGACGCCGAAGGGGCCGTCGTCGACGGCGACGCGATTCTGGCGATTCTGGCGCTGGCCATGCACGAAGAAGGCGAACTGGCGGACAACACCCTGGTCGCCACCGTGATGAGCAACCTCGGCCTGCACATCGCCATGCGTGCGGCCGGCATCACCGTGCGCACCACCGCGGTCGGTGACCGCTACGTGCTCGAGGAGTTGCGCAGCGGCGGGTACACACTGGGCGGCGAGCAGTCGGGGCATGTGGTGTTCCCCCGCTTCGGCACCACCGGCGACGGAATCCTGACCGGCCTACGCCTGATGGCCCGGATGGCGCAGACCGGACGGACCCTGGCTGATCTGGCCGGTGTGCTGCAGACCGTGCCGCAGGTACTGGTGAACGTGCCGGTCAGCGACAAGTCCCTGGTCGCGACCGCGCCCGTGGTACGGGACGCGGTCCTGGCCGCGGAACGGATTCTCGGCGACTCCGGTCGAGTCCTGTTGCGGCCGAGTGGCACCGAGGAACTGGTACGGGTGATGGTGGAGGCCACCGACCCGGCGCAGGCGCGACAACTGGCGGACGATCTCGCCAAGCGGGTCGCATCGGTGTGACCGGGTTTGACGTGCCGCGCGTGCGGCGCTGCGGGTTCGTGACTGCTTTCGGGCTCGCGTTCGAGCGGCCGCCGGTGGGCGACAGCTTGTTTTCTTGACGCATTGCTTTCTTTGAAGCTCGACGTCGTTTGAGATTCAAAAGGCTTAGACGCAGTCTCGAAGTGATTGCATGACAGGAATTCTCGTCCTCTGATTCGTTCTAGACACGATGTCTATGCGGTACTGATGGCGATTCGGTCGAAGAATTTCGGCCTCGAAAGTAATTGCTGAAAAACGCTTCCCATCGTGTTATCGGACCGCGCTCGCCAGGCGGGTGGTGTGGGTGTCGGTGCGAACACCGCTGTGCTAGCGCTGATTCGGCTGTCAGCACGAATCATGTTGCTGCTGCGGTCGATTGGCGATTTTGTGCCCTGTCCTTGGCGCACTTGGGCATACTGGCACGGAGCAGGTCGAGTGATCTCGATGCTGATGATGCAGACAGTCCTGAGTGGGAAGGTTGCCAATCCCTTTCTCGTCGAGGTGGATACATGCTTGGCGATCAGGTTGCAGCATCGGAAAGGAGGTGCGTTATGACCCGCAAGGACATCATTTGGGATTGATCCCACACCAGTTGACAGAGGGCCGGCTCGCAGTTTTCGGCGTGCCGGCCCTGCTCATGAAGCGCGTTGCGGAGAATGGATGCTTCGTTCGTAGCGGATGACGACAGCCGGCGGGCTATCGGGATCTGTTTGCTTGCTTGCCCATTCGCGGCAGCCGGTTCCGCTCAGCTCGCGCGCAGCATGGTCGGTTACTGCTCCTTTCTTCTGTGTCGCTCTGAACGGCGTCTTGTTCCTGACCGGGGCTCGGTGCCGATGGCTCAGACGGTCATGAGTGGGAAGGTTGCGAATCCTTCTCTTGCCGAGTGAGTTACATACTTGGCGTTGAGGTTTCCGTACCTTCAGGTCGCCGCTTCGGAAAGGAGGTGTGTTATGACCCGCAAGGACCTCACTTGGGACTGATCCCAGTCGAGTCGGCAGAGGGCCGGCACGCGGCCGCACCTTCAGGTTGCCGCTTCGGAAAGGAGGTGTGTCATGACCCGCAAGGACCTCACTTGGGACTGATCTCGATTGAGTTGACAGCGGGTCGGCACGCAGCTTTCCCGCGTAGCCGGCCCTGCTCATGAAGCGCGTTGCGGAGAATGGATGAGTCGTTCGTCGGCGGAGGAGGAACGGCCGGCAGGCTATCGGGATCTGGTGGTCCTGGTGGAGTATCGTGCGGTTCTCACGGCAAGCGCGCTGTCCTGGGCCGGGGATTACCTGTGCAAGGCCGCGGTGGCGCTGCTCGTCTTGGAACGCACCGGTTCTGTGCTGGCCTCGGCGTCTGCCTTCGCCGTGGGATATCTGCCATGGCTCACCGCGGGGCCCGTATTCGCGGCAGTGGCCGAGCGGTATCCCACGCGCTCGGTGATGATCTCCTGTGATCTGGCCAGAGCGGTGCTCATCGGGCTGATCGCGATCCCCGGCGTGCCGGTATCGGTCCTGCTGGTGCTGCTGTTCACCAGTGGGCTGCTTGCTCCGCCGTTCGAGGCGGCCCGTTCCGCTCTGCTCCCGCATCTGCTGACCGGCGATCGATATCCCGTCGGCATGGCCTTCAACAACACCGTCTTCCACCTGGCCCAGGTCCTCGGGTACGCCGCCGGTGGAGTGATCGCCGGATACAGCTCGCACACCGCGCTGTTGTTGAACGCCGGCACCTTCGTCGCTTCGGCGTTCCTGCTGCACCGTTATGTCGAACTCCGACCAGCGGCACTCGCGGTCACCCGCCGCAGCGGCCTGTGGCAGGAGACTCGGCAAGGGTACGTCGTCGTCTTCGGCGATCCGGTGATGCGGGCCATCGCGTTCATCGTTTTCGCAACGGTCACCTTCGTGGTGGTTCCGGAGGGCCTGGCGGCGGCCTGGGCGTCCGAGATCGACGGCGGAGGCGCGACCCAGGGGCTCATCATGGTCGCGAACCCGGTCGGCTTCGCCCTCGGCGGCCTGATACCGACCCGGTTGGCGCGGTGGCGGACCCGGCTGATCCGTCCGCTGGCGGTCTCGGCTCCCCTCACCCTGGTCCCCGCGCTGCTCGACCCGCCACTCGCCGGCATACTGACTCTGGTCACCGCCTCCGGAGTGGTCATGTCGCTGCTGCTGCCCGCCGCTCAGACCCTGTTCAGGACTGTGCTTCCGGACGAATATCGGGCCCGGGCATTCGGCGTCATGAACAGCGGCATCCAGATCGCCCAGGGCGCCGCGATCCTGGCCACCGGCGCGGCGAGCGAACGCTTCCCCACCGCGACGGTCATCGGGACATGGTGCGCCACCGGGGTTCTCGTGATGCTTCTCGTCTCCTCCCGATCGCTCACCCGCCCCGAACCATCGGCTCTTGCACCCGACTCGACAGAGAGAACACCATGAACGATGCTTCCACCGTCACAGACGACCAGCCAGGCGACCAGGCTCAGGAGGGACAGACGGCGCCGTTCGGTCCGCGGATCGGCGATGCCATCGGAGACATGCTGCTCGACGCCTACCAGGCGGCGCTGGAACCAAGCGATACCCAGGTCTTCCATATCGCCGAACGCAGCGATGGGATGGTGAAGCCGGTACCTGTCGCACCATGGCTCGCGCCGATCGACCAGTGGCTGGACGCCGAACGGCACGCACTGGACTTGCTCCAGGGCAGAATTCTGGACGTCGGCGCAGGCGGTGGACGGGGCGCACGCGCCTTGCTCGATCGGGGTCACGACGTCACCGCACTCGACATCTCACCGGGCGCGCTCGAAGTGTGCCGGCGGCAAGGGGTGCGTTCGCGCATTCTCGGCACGGTCGACGAACATGCCGCGAATGCGGAGCAATACGACAGCTTCCTGCTCCTGGGCGCGAACCTTGGTTTGCTGGAGAGTCGCGAGCGGGCTCCAGAGTTCCTGCGGGCACTGGCCGCGCTGGCCGCGCCTGGCGCCGTCATCGTCGGCCAAGGCCACAACATGACCGACTCCACCGATCCTGCGCATCTGCGCTACAACGAACACAATCTCCGGGCGGGCCGCATAGCCGGACAGCGCACCATGCGGGTCCGATACCGCGAGGTCGCAACGCCCTGGTTCCACTACCTCTGCCTGTCGCCCGCCGAACTCGCCGAACTCGCCATCGGAACCGGATGGGATCTGACCGACATCACCTACTTCGAGAACTCGACGGCCCACTACCTCGCGACCCTCCGCCGAAGTAGATGATCCGGCGCTGCACCGACAACCATGACACCGACACAGTTGGGCGGGCAGCCGGCACGCGCGCGTCGGTAGTGCATCGCCATGCGGCATTCTTCTGAGGTTGTCGAGTCGAGTCGCGGTGATCAGAGCGTCTCGGTGAGGGTGCCCGATTCCATGTGCCAACGGCGGGTCGCGCGCACCGTGTCGAGCATGCGGCGGTCGTGAGTGACCAGCAGGAGTGTGCCGGTGAAGGATTCGACGGCCTGCTCCAGTTGCTCGATGGCGGGGAGGTCGAGGTGGTTGGTCGGTTCGTCGAGTACGAGCAGGTTGACGCCACGGGCTTGCAGCAGAGCCAGGGCGGCGCGGGTGCGTTCGCCGGGGGAGAGCGTGTCGCAGTGGCGCAGCACGTGCGCGCCGCGCAGGCCGAACTTCGCCAGCAGCGTGCGTACCTCGGCGTCCGGCCAGTCCGGTAGTTCGGCGCCGAAGGTGTCGGCCAGTGCGATGGTCCCGCGGAACAGGTCGCGCGTTTGGTCGACCGCACCGATCTCGACGCCGGAACCGAGGTTCGCGGTCCCGCCGTCCGGCGGGATCTTGCCGAGCAGCAGGGCGAGCAGCGTGGACTTGCCGGAGCCGTTCGCCCCGGTCAGCACGATGCGATCGGCCCAATCGATCTGGGTGGTGATCGGGCCGAGGGAGAAATCACCGCGGGTGACGGTCGCGGACGACAGCGTGGCCACCACCGAGCCGCTGCGTGCGGCGGTGGCGATGCTCATCCGCAGGTCCCACTCCTTACGCGGTTCCTCCACCACCTCCAGTCGCTCGATGCGGCGCTGTGTCTGCCTGGCCTTCGCCGCCTGTTTCTCGGTGGATTCGGCGCGCATCTTGCGGCCCGCCTTGTCGGAGTCCATTTTCCGCGGGTCGCGCGCTTTGCGGCGGGCAGTGCGGACACCGTGCTCGAGCCAGTTGCGCTGCATTTGTGCGCGGGCTTCCAGCCCTGCCTTGGTGTCCGCGTAGTCTTCGTAGGCTTCGCGCGCGTGCTGACGGGCGATCGCCCGCTCGGCCAGGTACGACTCGTAGCCGCCGTCGTACAGGCCGACCTGCTGCTGAGCGAGGTCCAGTTCGACGATTCGATTCACCGTCCGGGCCAGGAACTCGCGGTCGTGGCTGATCACCACCAGCGGAACCCGGACGCCGGTGACGAACTGCTCCAGCCGGGCGAGGCCGTCCAGATCCAGGTCGTTGGTCGGCTCGTCCAACAGCAGAATGTCGAAGCGCGACAGCAGCACCGAGGCCAATCCGGCACGCGCGGCTTGGCCGCCGGACAGACCGGTCATCAGCGTGTCGAGACCGTTGGGCAGGCTGTCGGCCAGGCCGAGATCGGCCGCCACCTCGTGGGCGCGCTGATCCAGGTCCGCCCCACCCAACGCGAGCCAGAGCTCCAGCGCGGGAGAGTAATCGTCCGCGCCACCTTCGGCGAGGCATTCGGCAGCGGCGTCCATCGCCTGCTGTGCGGCGGTGACTCCCGTTCGGCGGCCGAGAAACGCGAGCACCGTCTCGCCGGGCGTCCGCTCCGGTTCCTGCGCCAGGTAGCCCACCGTGGCGTCCGGTGGGCTCAGCGCGATGCTGCCCGTCGGCGTGCGCCGGTCGGCGAGCATGCGCAGCAGCGTTGATTTGCCCGCGCCGTTCACGCCGACCAAGCCGATCACGTCTCCCGGCGCGAGGGTGAGATCGAGGTCGGTGAACAGCGTGCGTTCGCCGTGCCCCGCGGACAGCCCGCGGGCATGCAGAGTGGTGCTCACCAGGACGAGTCTGCCGTGCTCGGGGTTGAACCCTGAGGTCGGGCCCCACGGAAATCAGGGTCGGTATCGGCCGCCGGACCGATGTCGGGCGCCGCACTGCCCGGCAGAGTGGAGTCCGTAGCGATCACCACCAGAGAGGCACGACCATGACCGCCCCTACCCGCCGTTTCGCTCGCTCCACCCACGACAAATGGATCGCAGGCGTCTGCGGTGGCATCGCCGAGTACCTGGGCTGGAACGCCAACGTCGTCCGTCTGCTGTTCGTCGTGTCATGTCTGCTGCCCGGACCGCAGTTCATCATTTACCTGGCGTTGTGGTTGCTGATGCCCAAGAAGTGAGCGGGAGGGGCTGCGGCAGGCGTTCACGGGATGTCAGGATGGAGCGATGCCGCCCATCGTGGCGGAGCGCGCACCAGTCCCGTTGAGGAGGAACCCCTTTGATCACCTCGGGCGAATTCCCGGGATTGGACCTACCCGGGATCGACGCGTCCTCGTCGCTCGACGAGCTGGGCGCGGTCGAACTGCAGCACCCCACCCAGGACATCGATGGTGACGGCACGCTCGACACCCTCGGCATCACCGGCGCCGACGCGATGAAGGTCTGGACGGACTACGACCACGACGGTTTCGCCGACCACGTCAAGGTAGTGGAGAAGGACGGCGACTATGCCGCCTGGGAGTTCCACCGCTACCCCGACGGGTCCTCCGAATGGGTCCGCACGGACCAGGGGAGAATCGGCAACTGATCCGAACGGCGCCTGCGCTGTTCGCCGCTCGTGCGCTGGAGCACGACAATGCCGATCCGGTCGGCCTCCGTGGCCCTGCCGAACGCCCTGACGACTGAGGCCACGCGTTGTTGATCTCGGTGCCGCGACTCATGCCTGCGCACCGGTCCTCCGTATTGGGCCAGATGTAGCCGGACAGGTGCGTGCGATCGCCGAGACAGCCCGGGATAGTTGGTATTACTGCTCCTGGGAAACTGTGCACGTCGGCCCCCGATTCGTGACATTAGAGTGATGCCGCGTTTCGCACACATGCCCAACAGGGCGGCTGCCGAGGTTGAGGCCCTGGCCCGGCCGAGGAGCCACGCTCCGCGGGCGCCGACACTATCGCGGGAGCCAGTAGAAGCCGGATCGAGTCAGACATCTTGTCGGCCGACCCGGTGATCCTTCACATCGCTCTCAGCGTCACCGATGCCTGCAGAGCAGTCGCGAAGCGCCGGACCACTACCGAAGGCCGGTTCGCCACGCAGTCTGCGCGCCGATCACCCCGCACCGGCTGGCTCGGAGCCTGCTGCACCGGAGGAACGCACCGCACGGCGGCGGAGGTCGGCTCCGCCCTCGACCTTGTTGTCTGACAGCGTGTTCACAGCGAAAGAAGCCGGTGGGCGGGTCAGGCAGCGGTGAGGTCATCGCGAAGATGCTGGAGGCGGCCAAACGCCTCGCTGACGCGATTGCTGAGAAAATCGGCCCGTGGGTCAGCAAGGCACACTACGAATTCCCGCGTGAAGTTCGCGACGGCCTCGATCGGACCACCCATGGTGACGAGCAGTCCGCAGCCGAACTCGACAGACTCGGTTCGGCTGGGCACGCGGACCGCGATAACGGCGCCGAACGGCCCGCCATCGAGGATGGATCACCCCACTCATCCATCGAGGCGCACACCCCCCATGGCGGTCGCGACCCGTCCGAAATATCCGCAGAAGAGGCCCGGGAGTTGTGTGAACAGGTTCGGGATCGGGAACCGGATGCCGCTGGAACCGGGAACCGGGTGAACCTTGTCGACACGACCGCGGGCCCGGCAGTGGTCAGGCGCGGATTGGACCAACCGACCGTGACCATACTGAAGAAGTGGATGCCGGAAAACGCGGCCATCAACTACGCGCGCGAGGTCGGTGTGCGAACACCCAAGATCCTCTACTCCGGAACGGACCCGTCGACCGGCCGGGAATTCACGATCATGCAATATGTTCCCGGCGAAACACGGGGCTTCAATGATCCCGAGTTGCTGAATTGGTTGCCCGATCTCCTCGACCAAGTGCAGTTGATGTCTTCCCGCCCCCTACCGGTGGGAATGAATCTCGATATTCCAGAGTGGCAGCAGCAGATGATCCGCCACGCCGACGACACCTACCACAACTTGCCACCGGAGCAACGGTCCAGGCTGGACCGACTCGGAATCGGGCCGCTGTCGGACTACATCCAGCCCGATCTCAGCCGCTCGGGCGAGTCGACTGTCTTCGCTCACAACGACCTCTACCCCTCCAATCTCCGGCTCGATGATCAAGGGAAACTGTGGATCTTCGATTGGGAAACCGCCGGGCCCGGTGATCCCCTCTACAACGCCGGGTTTTTCCTCCAACGGATGGGGACAGGAATTGATGGAGCGACCCGCGCCCAGGCAACCGACATGTGGCTGGATCGGATAATGCCGGCGAACTCTTCAGTCGACACCGGTGCAGTCCTCAGCACGTACCGCACGATGGAAGACTGGAGAGGAGTAACGGTGTGCGCCGAGATCATGCCCCGCGTCGTATCCGCCGACCCGAGCCGATTCGAGGGCTGGGTCGACTATTACGACACGCGCCTGTCTCGGAACCCGGAACCCTGGCCCGACATCCCGAAGGATGAATTGCGTATGTTGCTGCGCCAATGGGTCGAATAAGCCTGCGCGAGACTAGATTCTGCGCTCCTGACCACGCTGCGGTGCGTGACAGCGCCACGCATGGTGGTTCGGTACCGGTCCGTTTGTTACGCACCCGCCCCCTATTCGAAACGGAATGCAGACAACCGGGACAGATACCACGCTAGTTTCGGCTCCTGCGCCGGAGCTTTCCCGGCCGAGAGTCGTACCACCGTAGGGAGTTCACAATGAACAGCGACACAGGCCGCCCGCGCGGCGTCACCGGAATGCGCGGACAGCTGACCCGTCAAGTGGCGCTCGCGACATGGTTGTTCGCCACCGCCGTGGGTCTGGCGGCAGCCCCGCAAGCCGCGGCGGCCCCAACCCTGATTTCCTGTGGGACAGGCGAATACGAGAACGCCGACCATGATTGTGTCCGACGCCCGCAGCAGGCCCCGACCGCTCCCGATGGGGCAACTGCGCAGTGTAACGACGGCACGTACAGCTCGAGCCGACACCGCTCGGGTACATGCTCGCACCACGGCGGTGTCGCTCGCTGGCTGGTCGCCTTGCCGTAACCGGCGGCAGTCTCCGACGTCGTTCCTGGCCGACTTACCGTGTCACCCGGATACCGCTGTAGCGGCTGGGCATGACCATGCAGTACAGGCCACCGGTCTCGTTGGTCATGCAGTAGACCGGTCGTACCGAATCAGAGTTGGTCGGTTCGTACTGGTCACCGATTTGTTGCACGGTGATGTGCTGCGGATCTTTGGGCGGCAGCTTGACTGTGTCTTTCTCCCACGGATGCCACGCCAGCAGGCCTCCCCCGATACCAGCGACCAGGATCGCGGTCGACAACAGAAGGTAGCCGGCCAGCGGCCTTGTGGAATTTGCCTGCGGCTGAGGAAGTGACGGCTGCGGTACCGAAGATTCCGGGTTCGACATGCCACACAGTCAACATCGTCGAGTCGTCGATGGCTAGGCCGAACGGAGTTGCTGTCGTGGCGGACTCGCCGATGGCGAACGCGCCATCGTGCGCGCCAGCAGGAACTCCCGAGATGCTCGACCAGGCTGCGACGCACTGCGGCTCCTTGGTGACCGGGTACTCGTGTCCGACCCTGACCATGACGGTGACCATCCTGCGTCCCGGGACGAGACGGCTCCCGTGACGAGCGCTGCTTGCGCGTCGGCTACGAGCCAGGACCCAGCGCATTCAACTTCACACAGCTCAGCGGCGGCTCGATCGCGGCTGTTGGCCGAAGCAGGCGCGACCGTGCTGTGCGGTGGCGGAATCGGGGTAATGGCCGCGGCTCCGCAGGCGCTGCCGAGGCCGGCGGTTTGGTCATCGGTGTGCGACCCGATACCGACCGTGAAGCGATTTGCGATGGTCTGTCGGCAGTGCTGTATACGAACATGGGTGCGGCTCGCAACGCCGTTGTGGCAGAGCAGAACCCATGCTGTCGTGAGGTGCGCCATCAATGGGGTGCGGGCGCAACAACTTGTTCCGAATACCGCGACATTCCCCTCCAGGTCAGGTAGTTCATGATTGCGGCTGGTCCGCGATGGTGCGCACAGCCTTGCGCATCTGCGCGTCGGCGCGGTCTGCGGTGATGGCTGGGTCGATCACCAACAATCGAAGGTGCCGATCGTGCGGGCCGAAGACATACATCACCTGGGGTTGCTGGTCGGGAAGCGGTCCGGTGACCTCGATCCCGTCGGGAGGGTCGATGCCACGTTGGGACAGGCTCACCGTATTCCAGTCGAAGGCGATCCGTGTGGTCGCGCCCAGTCGGGTGGTGAGCGCGGTAATCAGGTCGTGCAGTTCGGTGGTGAGGTTATCGGTTCTGGGCCACCAGGCGCCATCGATGCCGCCGGACTCCTCGTCACGGTCGCGCAACAGCAGTCGCGGTGTGCGAGTCGGCGTGTCGAATGGCTGACCACCGCCAGGGGTGGCCTGGTATCGGCCCAGATCGCGGTCAGCGGCGGCAGCGCCCGCATCCCGGGGCGGGTTCTGCGTCATGTCAGACCTCCCGGAAGGGACGGGGATCCCGCGAAGGATGAACGCCGGTCTGCCGGGTCCACCGGCGCGTTGTGACCGCCTTCGTCGTCCCAGCGGCACAACGCCGCCGCGTTGCGGCTGCGATCGAGGATCTCGGCGGCCACCACCTCATCGGAGGTGAGTTCACTACCAGGTCGGGATGCCGCGGACAGCAACGCCTGGGCGGTGGCTGCCTCGGTGCCCGCCGGGATCACCAGGAGAACGAGCTGGGTCCGGTCCAATCCCACGACACAGAGCGCGTGGGCGGGCAGATGCCGGTAACCGTCGAGGCGAACCGAACGCCCGCCGATCGTCGTACGCCTCGGTGCCGACTGCCAGGCGTCCATGTTGTACATGATGCGATCGACGCCCCCCGCCCGCCTGGCGAACAGCCTCTCCAGATCGGCTAGTTCGGCGACCAGGTCGGTCGTGCGGGGCCACCAGGCCCCGCCCACCGCGAGCGCTCTGGGGCGGGGCGCTCGCGGTGGAGGTGGCGGACCGCTACGTAGGGAATAGCGTGCAGAGCGGTCCTGCAGGATCGGCTCGTGTTGTAGCGTCATCGCGACGCTCCTGACCGGGGCGGGCCCCTATTTGTCGCCGAGTGACGACGAGACCACGGGTGGTCTCGTACGAAAAGCCCCCGACACCTTGACACTACCCGCCGGGTACACACCGGCCCGACATGCACGGGACGGTGACCTGCGGTACTGCCACGAGGCCGTCCCACCGTAGCCGCCTCCCCGCAGGTCGAACCCGTTCCGACTGGCTCCCTTCGACGGCGCCAACGGACGTGCATCGCCACCGGGGTATGTGTCCCGCGCGGCACGGGAAATAGTTACCAAGCGGCAGCCATGGTCGCCGGGTCGCGCCTCGACACCGGGAGAGACCCGGCGTTGACTGGAGAAGGTACGCACTCCCCAGGCCATGGAGGCCGTCATGATCATCATTTTCGGACTCGTCGTACTGCTCGCCGCCGTGATCATCGGCGTGGTCGGGGTGCTGGGCAACGCTGGAACCGCCCACGCGCTGACCGACAACTTCGCCGTGCTCGGATACCACGTCACCGGATCCACCGGAACACTGTTCCTCTACGGCATCGTCGTCGGCGCGGTCGCTGCATTCGGGCTCGGCCTGCTGCTCGCCAGTGCACAGCGGACCTCCCGTCGCGGCCGCCTCGCCCGTCACGAACTCGAGCAATCTCGCCTCGAGACCGCCCGCGCATCGGCGGCCGACGGTTCGTCCTACAGCTCTCGCACCTGGCGCCATCCGTTCGGCGATCGATCCGCTAGGCCCAATACCGCCTCACACTGACCGACCGCCAGACCGTTCGGATGCGCTCGGTTCGGGCGAATACGGATCAACGACCTCGGCGCCGCCGAGCGGCCGGATCACTGTCGGCTTGAACGTCAGAGCCCCTTGTCGGATACCGTCGCGTCTTTGGCGAGGCTACGTCGGAAGCCTCCGAATCCGACCCATTCCGCCAACCTCCGCCCCACTGCGCACATAGTTTCCCGAGTCGCCCCGCCCGAAAGGCGCATCGAGCCAGGACGGGTCAAAGTGACGCTATCTGCGGTAATTCCTCAGCGCCGGATCGGGCGGATTTGCTCCTCGACCCTGACGACAACCGTCCGCCGATCGATCAGCTCATCCTTGTCAAGCCCCCGCATCGCGCGGCGAACTACACCCGCCACAACCGGCTACCCGACAGTTTGCGCTTCCTGTACCAGATGACACGGTTCTTACCTGCACCTGGTTCTGATCGCGGATCTGGGCAGCGGTCGGTCGTGAATCTCGACATCACTTTCGGATTTTGTGATCGCGAATTTCGACACCATTGTGGTGGCAGGTCGTCGCTCAGGTGATGCCAATACTCGTGACCGGGATCGGAAATTACTCAGCTCAACCGACACCAGGATTCGCGAACAACTGGCAGCGGAATTCGCGAACAACTGGCACCGGAATTCGCGAACAAAACCCAGCTGCTCGAACTGGGCGGCGGCGCCCATCGAAGCCGGGCTACAAGGTTACGCCTGGTGTTCCAGTTTCTCAATAGCTACCGGCCGAACCTGAAAACGGACAACGACCGGACGAAAACGGACCCGGGAAACATTGCCAAAGTGCCGCCACTGGAGGGTTACTGGGGATGAGCGGCGTAACAAATACACGACCCGTCCCGCTCCGGGGGAATTTTTTCACCGATCACTGATCAGAAGGCAAAAAAATGGCACCTGTCATCACCTCGTTGACACCCTCTTTCGGTCCTCCAGCAGGTCTCAACTCGGTAGTCATCACCGGCTCCGGGTTCGCCAATGTCGGTCCCTTGACTGTCCGGTTCGGCACGAACGCAACGACATTCACGATCGACTCCAATACCCAGATCACGGCCATCGTTCCGCCTGGAACCGGCACGGTGAACGTCACCGTACAGGCACTGTTGGACGGCACGAGCAACCCGCTGCCCTACGTCTATGGTGTGCTCCCGGTTCCTACTTTGACCAGCATCAGTCCGGCTTCGGGGCCGGCGGCCGGTGGGACAGTGGTTGTGCTCACCGGGACGAACTTGACCGGAGTCACCGCGGTGAGTTTCGGTGGGACACCGGCGACTTCGTTCACGGTCAACTCGTCGACACAGATCACGGCGGTGGCCCCAGCCCATTCAGCTGGGACGGTGTCGGTCACTGTCACCGCCCCCGGCGGAACGAGTAACGGTGTGGCGTTCACCTACATCGCGGTACCCACCCTCACCAGCATCACTCCGAGCTCAGGGCCGCCGAGCGGGGGGACCGTGGTTGTGCTCACCGGGACAGGCTTGACCGGAGTCACCGCGGTGAGTTTCGGTGGGACACCGGCGACCCTGTTCACCGTCAACTCCGACACCCAGATCACCGTCCTCACCCCAGCCCATTCAGCTGGCGCGGTATTGGTCACCGTCACCACCCCCGGCGGAACCAGCAACGGCGTCGCGTTCACCTACATCGCTGTGCCCATCCTCCTCACAGTGGTTCCGAACGTGGGACCGGCGACCGGTGGGACAGTGGTTGTGCTCACCGGGACAGGCTTGACCGGAGCCACCGCAGTGAGTTTCGGTGGGACACCGGCGACCCTGTTCACCGTCAACTCCGACACCCAGATCACCGCCCTCACCCCAGCCCATGCGGCAGGAACAGTACTGGTCACCGTCACCACCCCTGGCGGAACCAGCAATGGTGTTGCCTACACCTACGTTTCGGGTCTGGCGCCGGTCAATTTGGGCACGGCCTCGACGTTCGCGGTGCTGGGTGCTGCGACAGTCACCAACACCGGACCCACGGCCATCTCCGGTAACCTGGGTGTCAGCCCGGGCACCGCAGTGACCGGATTCCCGCCGGGAACGGTGACCAATGGAGCGATCCATCCCGGGGACGCGGTCGCGGCGCAGGCGCACACCGATCTGCAGGCTGCCTACATCGACGCGGTAGGTCGGACGCCTACCGCGTTCGTGACCACCGATCTCGCGGGACAAACCCTGACCTCCGGGGTGTACAAGGCAGTTGCCGGGATCGACCTCAACGGCACCGTCACCCTGGACGGGCAAGGCAACCCGAATGCGGTGTTCATCTTCCAGGCCGGGACGACATTGATCACCGGGGCGAGCAGTGTGGTGAACCTCATCAACGGCGCCACCGCAAGCAACGTGTTCTGGCAAGTCGGTAGCTCGGCCACACTGGGCGCCAACACCAACTTCGCCGGCAACATCCTGGCGTTCACCTCGGTCACGGTGACGGGCGGCACCACCGTGAACGGGGACGTCCTGGCCCTCAACGGTGCGATCACCCTGGACACCAACACCATCACGGCTCCCTGAGCCCCGATCCACCGAAAGGATTTCGCCCCTGCCCGCGCGCCTTCGGAGCGCGCGGGCAGGGGTGTCCCGGGTGTGGGTAGCCGCTACATGGGGTTGGGGACTGTCGCGAGAAGAGTCATGCCGAGAAGAGCGGTTTGGTGCAATGTTCAGCGGTTCACGCCGTGGCGCAACGTATCCGGGTCCTGGCATGTGGCCGGCCGGAGGGTGTTACGGATCGAACGACACTCTCCCGCTGAATCTCGTCCAGCGCGTCGGGCGGGAACATCCTGTGAAATCACAGGCGCAGTGCAATGTAGGGGAAACGATCGAATTCCCTTGTGTAACTATAGATATCAAGGAGCGGCAGTGCGGTCGCGACGTTGTTTGGATTCGGCAGAAAGTGCGAGGAGGCACGGCGCGCGCCGACTCGGCGGCAGGGCGGTATTGTCGGCGCAAGCACTTCGATAGCTGGACTTCAGCGGATTGCGGACGACCGGAGTCAGGTTGTGCGCTAGTTAGGCTCCTGCGCTGGAGCCTGTCCAGCCGAGAGTCGAACTGCGTAGGAGTTCAGATGAATGGCGACGCGGGCCGCCTCCACGGCGCTACCGTAATGCGCAGACCGCTGACCCTCGAGTGGCATTTGCGACCTGGTTGTTCGCCGCCGGCGTGGGTTTGGCCGCGGCCCGCAACTGCCGCGGCACCAACCCTGATTGCCTGCGGAACAAGCGAACGCAAAAACGCCGACCATGACTGGTCCGGCGCCCGCGGCAGGCGCCCGCTGCCCCTGACGGGCAACCGCACAGTGCAAGGACGGCACTTACAGCTCGAGCCGGCACCGCTCGGGCACCTGCTCACACCACGGCGGTGTCGCCCGCTGGTTGGTCACCCTGCCGTAACCATCGGCAGTCTGTGACTTCGTTTCGGTTCGCACTCCCGGTTGTTCGCGGACACCGCTGTAGCGGCTGGGCATCACCATTCAGGTACAGGCCGCCGGTCTCGTTGGTCATGCAGTAGATCGGCCGTGTCGAATCATGGTGGCCGAGGTATACAACAGCTCGTGCACGGGGGCGAGACGGTACAGATGATGGCCCGCGACCAAGGCGTGGCCTTGCAGGCCCTGGTAGGGGAGCGCCCGCCAGACGCCTCTGCCAGCTCGCCGTTACGACCGTCGAGCTCGGCGGTGATGCTGGCGCCGAGTGGCTCCAGCTCAGCACGATGCGGCGCATTGGCTCTCGCAACTCCTGGCAACAACCCGGGTTCGCCCGAGCGTAGAGACCGATGGACACCGCGGACGCGGCGCATATCCTCGTTACTGGGAAGTTGTGACCCGTCCAGCGGCCTGCGAGCAAACCTCTCGCGTCGACCTTGTCGACGTTTTCGGTGGCAGGGACCGCCGTATCGAGCCATTGCGACAGCCCCGATAACACGCACCTGACCTTCGACCGATACCGCCCGGCCGGGTCGCTGGTCGTCGCCGTGCTGATCCGTTTCCGCGCCCGGTCCAAAGAGCTCTCGAGCGCAGTCGAATGGTGGTTATCAACGGGCAGAACAGCAGCCATAACACTGCGTTCAGCAACACTGCGCTCAGCGAGCAACGGGGACGTCGGCGCCGCAACGGATCTGGGCGGGGCGGTAGCGTGAGCAGGGGTTTGTTTGGACACCGATTCGGGCGGAAGTCGGGGAACCGGATGTCGGTGGATTGCGTCGAAGGAAGTATGGCGGCAGTCGGGTTCGGCGCCTGGCGGGTCGACGCTATGAGGACGGAGGGGTGTTCATGGGCGGGTCGGAGACGTTCGGGGTTCGGACGGGGGAGCTCGGTGCGCTGGGCAGCGACTATCGGAGATCGGCGAACACGGTTCGAAGCCAGGCTGGAAAGGTTGCCCGCAATGGGTTCGGCGAGGGTGGCGAGGCGGGCAGGAACTATGCGCTGCAGGGCATCGCGGTGCATGAGGGGTTGCAGCGCATCAGCGCATGGTTGGCGAGATGGAGCGAGGCCACCGCCGCGACCGCTGATGCGCTCGGTGCGGCGGTAGTGACCTACGCGGAGACCGATCAGCAGCGCGCGGCGGAAACGAACACGAGGTGAAACGCCGAATGACCGCTGTTTCCATTGACGACACCAGACATTCGAGGAGTCGAGATCATGGCCGTTGCCTGGCAGGGTAGGACGATCGACGCCATCCTGGACGAAGGCAGCTACGGGCTGCAGTACTGGATACGGTTCATGCCGCTGTACGAGGCGGCGTTCGGCGGCAACGGTGGCCGGGGAGATCTCGGCGTGCTGCTGGCGCGATATGACGAGCAACGCGGTATGTCGGTGGACAAGCTGGCGGGGGCGGGCGCGGCGTTGAAAACCGCGCTGGGCGAGGTGGATAGGGAGTGGGAAGTACAACGCAGCCACACCGGTCTGTTGCCCACTCTGTGGCAGGGGGCGGCGGCCAACGCCGCGCTCGACATGCTCAGCAAACAGTCCGTCTTGGCCGACGAGGATCGACAGCACACGCGGGCAGCGTGGCAGGCGATCGATCCGATGGCGAACTCGCTGCGGCAGTCGGTGGGCGCGAAAGCCGAGGCCACACTAGGGCTGCTAGCGGATTCGGGGAATGGCAGCAAGGCCGTGCAGATCGACGGCAAGAGTCCGGAAGACGTGAAAGTCATTGTCGAGGTGCACAATGCGCACGAATGGATCAGCGGGGACCAAGTGCGCGACCTCAGCCGGATCTTCCCCGCACTCGCCGTGCCCAGCTACCAGACCAACGGCAAGCAGAAGCTGACCGGTGCATACGGCGAGAAGATCCGCAAGACTGTCAGTGATTGGCTGCAGAATCCCTTCAAACGGGATTTCGATGACAAATTGACGCGTTTCATCGACGCGTGCACACAAACCGATGATCACATCAAGCTCCAGTATCAGAACCTGGCTGATGCCTTGGCCGCGGTGTCCGACCATACGTATCCACGCCCGGCAGGGCCGTCGAAGCCGTCGTCGGGCGAGGCGGACAACCAGGGAAAACCCGATTCCCCGGTGTCTGCCGACTCTCAGTCCCCTACATCTCCTGGCTTACCCGGCCCGCCGTCGTCGACTTCCCCGCTCCCGACCGGTGCCGCGCCCAGCACAGCCCCGGCGAGTACATCCACAATGCCGACCGAGCCGAATGTTCCGACAACGCTTGCCCCCAAACTGCCGTCGCTGGACGGTCTGGCCGCACTCGATCAGTTGGCGAAGGAATCGTCCCCGGTGGCAACGGGTCTCGCTCAGGCGATCGACCAAGGCGTCACCGCACTGAGCGGAGTCATCAAGGAGGGAATCGACGCCGCTATCGAGAAACTCGGAGCGAATGTCGATTCGCCGCATGCCGACACAGACGGCGTGGATACGAATGACGACGAGGATTCCGCCGGCCGCTCGCCGACGGCGGAATTCGATATCGCCGGAAAGCATGTGAAGTTCGAGACGGGGCCGGACGGCCGGGTGACACTGGTGCTGTCCGACGCGACGGGCAGGCAGCAGGAGTTCGATCTCGAACTGGACGAGCATGGGATGCCGGTGATCTCGATGAAGGAGTCGCAAGAACCCGCGCCCGCCGCCGCCCCCCCGGCGCCCGAAACGCCGGAGAAGGACCATCCGGTCGACAGGCCGCCGGTCCCCGAATCGAACACCGACCGGCCGGAAGTGCCGGCGGGAACTCCGCCGAGCGCGCGACGCGAACAAGATGGCGAGCATTGGCCGAAGGCCGTACCGGAGCAGGGCGATCCGGAACCCGCGCCCCCAGTGGACAGTGGTGCGGAACTGGCCGAGGCAGGACCGCTATGAACCGGGGCGCCACCGGTGTGGCGTCACACTACGAGCGAGGCGATGCCGCATGGTGAACTACGCCGAGGAGGCGCGGCGACTCGCCGAGGAGAATCAGCGACGGATGACGATCCTGATCGACGAACTTCAGGAGATCAACGAGCGGTCGACGGCGAGTGGGCGTGAATTCGCCGACAACCTGGCGGCCGACATGGACCGCTTCAGGCAGGAACATGCCGGCGATTCGGCGGACTCTCGTGCCCAGGACGAGGTGACCGAGCGGCTGGCGGCCGAGGCACGCGAACACCGCGAAGCCATTGCGCGGTCGATGACCGCCCGCAAGGCGAACCAGTCGGTTGCGCCGGTCGACGACGAGGACGAAGAGGCGAAGTTCTATCAGCGCGAAAGTTGGCTGATCTGACCTGCCTTCATCACCGCCGGAGCAACGCGGCCAACTGACCGACCTTCAGCTTCGGCGGTTTCTCCTCATGGGGAACGTCGGGGTCGATGACCTCGGTGTGCGGAATGGTCGCTTCGGGATCAGCGAAATCCTGGTAGGTCTTGTCACCAGCCAGCGTGGCGAGCAAGTAGCCGGCGAGCAACGCGCGGGCTCTGCGTGCGGTCTTCGGCTCGTGTTTGGCCACGCCGACCGCGGCGAGTAGGCGGCGCCCCTCGATGATGCCGTTCTGCGAGGCCTCGTCGATGGCGCGCAGGATCATCCCGCCGCCCCAGGAGCTGGCCAGCGGGATGGCGTTGGAGCTGACCGACGTGATGTCGGTGGCGCCGGCCAGGATGAGCGCCGGAATATCGAGGTCGGATGCGAGACCTTCGGCGGCCGGCGCCGTCGGCGCGGGGAACAGCGCCGCGACGGCCGCGACCTGACGCCGGCTCGCGGTGATGACGGCGGCGCCCGCGCCCATGCCGTGCCCGACCAGAGCGAGGCGTTCGGGGTGCACGCTGATCGCGCCGTCGCCGAGACGGACCCCGGTGCAGATGTCGAGGGTGGTGAGCAGGTCGGTGGCCAGGTCGAGATGTGACGGGATCGGCCCGCGCTCGGTATCCGGGGCCGCGGCCACAATTCCCCAGGAAGCGAGGTGTTCGAGCAGGCCACGATAGTGGTTTGCGCCGGTCAGCCAGCCGTGTCCGAACGCGACGGCGGGCAGGTTCAGCCCGGACTCGGGCGTGAACACCACCCCTGGCTGGCCGGCGACGGCCAGGTTGCCGCGCAGTACCCGATGCGGGCCACGGCTGGTCAGGGTGCTCAGTAGCGATTTCACGGACGCCGACACGACGAGAACGTTATCCGATAAGTAGTGTGGTGAGCCATGTGCGGAATCGTGGGGTACGTCGGGTACCGAGACGCGCTCGGCGTCGTCGTTGACGCGTTGCGCCGCATGGAATATCGCGGCTACGACTCCGCGGGCGTGGCGATCCTGGATGGCGCGGGCGCGCTTGCGGTGGAACGTAAGGCAGGTCGACTGGCCAATTTGGAAGCCGAGCTGTCGGAAGCAGGGGCCGACCGCTTTGTCGGCACCACCGGCATGGGGCACACCCGCTGGGCGACGCATGGCGCGCCGACCGATCGCAACGCGCACCCGCACTGCGACGACAGCGGCAAGGTCGCGGTGGTGCACAACGGCATCATCGAGAACTTCGCCCCGCTACGGCGCGAACTGGAGGGCGCCGGGGTCGAACTGCGCAGCGACACCGACACCGAGGTCGCCGTGCACCTGGTGGCCCGCGCCTATGCCGCGGGGCCGACCGAGGGCGACTTCGCGGCAAGCGCGCTGGCGGTGCTGCGGCGGCTGGAGGGCGCGTTCACCCTGGTCTTCACGCATGCGGACCACCCAGGCACGATCGTGGCCGCGCGGCGCTCCACTCCGCTGGTGGTGGGGGTCGGCAAAGGCGAGATGTTCATCGCCTCCGACGTCACGGCCTTCATCGAGCACACTCGGGAGGCAGTCGAACTCGGCCAGGACCAGGCCGTGGTGATCACTTCGGAGAGCTACCAGGTCACCGACTTCGCGGGCGCCGACGCGAGCGCGCGGACCCGCCCGTTCACCATCGACTGGGATCTGGCCGCCGCCGAAAAGGGCGGTCACGACTACTTCATGCTCAAGGAGATCGAAGAGCAGCCCACTGCCGTCGCCGACACCCTGATCGGGCATTTCAGCACCGATCAGGAAGGCTCGGGCCGGATCGTGCTGGACGAGCAGCGCCTGGCCGACCAGGAGCTGCGCGACTTCGACAAGGTGTTCGTCGTCGCCTGCGGCAGTGCCTACCACTCCGGTTTGCTCGCCAAATATGCGATCGAGCACTGGACCAGGCTGCCCGTCGAGGTCGAGCTGGCCAGTGAATTCCGTTACCGTGACCCGGTTCTGGACCGCTCCACCCTGGTGGTGGCGATCTCCCAGTCCGGCGAGACCGCCGACACGCTGGAGGCGGTGCGCCACGCCAAAGAGCAGAAGGCGCGCGTCCTGGCGATCTGCAACACCAACGGCGCGCAGATTCCCCGCGAGTCCGACGCAGTGCTCTACACCAGGGCCGGACCGGAGATCGGTGTCGCCTCCACCAAGGCGTTCCTGGCGCAGGTCACGGCGAATTACCTGGTCGGGCTGGCCTTGGCGCAGGCACGCGGCACCAAGTACCCGGACGAGGTAGCCCGTGAGTTCGCCGAACTCGAGGCGATGCCGCGACTGGTGGAGCGGGTGCTGGAGACGGCGCCGCAGGTGCGGGCCATCGCGCGCGAGCTGGCGCACGTGCCGACCGTACTGTTCCTGGGCCGGCACGTCGGCTACCCGGTGGCGCTGGAAGGTGCGCTCAAGCTGAAGGAACTCGCGTATATGCACGCCGAGGGCTTCGCGGCGGGTGAGCTCAAGCACGGACCGATCGCGCTGATCGAGGAGGGGTTGCCGGTGATCGTGGTGATGCCCTCCCCGAAGGGCCGTACCGTGCTGCACTCCAAGCTGCTGAGCAATATCCGCGAGATCCAGGCCCGTGGTGCGCGCACGATCGTGATCGCCGAGGAAGACGACGACACGGTCCGCCCGTTCGCCGACGATCTCATCGAGATCCCCACGGCCCCAACCCTGTTTCAGCCCCTGCTGTCGACGGTCCCACTCCAGATCTTCGCCGCCGAGGTGGCCCAGGCTCGCGGCTACGACGTGGACAAACCCCGCAACCTGGCGAAGTCCGTCACAGTCGAGTGACGTGCCCGGGCAGCCTCGGATCCCGGTGATCCGCGGCTGCCGCACGGCCACGGGGCACCAGGCTGTGGCCAAGCGTACGAACAACTCTCGGCGGGGTCGCAGTCTCGCGCCCTGGGCGGGTGAGTTGCGGCCTCAGCGGGAGTTGTTCATCACCGAGGCCGGATCGACTATGAGCGTGCGGTGGCCAAGGGGTCGGCGGGGGTGGCCGGCTCGATCGTCGCGGCACGGCGTTCGAGGGCGCCGGAGAGAATGGCGAGGGCCAACGCGACCAGGACCAGGGCTGCGCCGACCCAGTTGGGGGAGGTGTACCCGAAGCCCGCGGCGATGACCAGGCCACCGAGCCAGGCGGCCACGGCGTTGCCGAGGTTGAAGGCGCCGATGTTGACGGCCGAGGCCAGCGTGGGCGCGCCGGCCGCCTGATCGAGTACGCGCTTCTGCAGCGGCGGGACGGTGGCGAAGCCGAGCGCGCCGATCAGGACGATCGTGATCGCGGCGGTGAACTTGTTGTGGGCGGTGACGGTGAACAGCGCGAGCACGATCGCGAGTCCGCCAAGGGTGAGGTAGAGCATCGGCATCAGGTGACGGTCGGCGAACGTGCCGCCGATCAGGTTTCCTGCGAAGAAGCCGAGACCGAACAGGACGAGCAGCCAGGTGACCGAGCTGTCCGCATACCCGGTGACTTCGGTCATCATCGGTGCGAGATAGGTGATCGCGGCGAATACGCCGCCGAAGCCGAGCACGGTCATGGCCATCGCGAGCAGCACCTGCGGGTTGCCGAACACCGAGAGTTCGGTGCGCAGCCGGGCGTTCGGCGGTGCGGGCTGCTCTGGCACCAGCATGGTGACACCGAGTAGGCCGATCAGGCCGACCAACGCCACCATCAGGAAGGTCAGCCGCCAGCCGAAGTGTTGGCCGAGCAGCGTCCCCAGCGGCACTCCGACCATGGTGGCGACGGTGAGGCCGGTGAACATGATCGCAATCGCGCCGGCCCGCCGATCGGGGCCGACCACGTTGCCCGCGACCACCGCGCCGATGCCGAAGAACGCGCCGTGCGCCAGCGACGCCACGATCCGACCGGTCAGCATCATCCCGAAGGTCGGCGCCATGGCCGACAGCACGTTACCCGCGACGAGCAGCGCCAACATGCCGAGCAACATGCGCTTGCGCGATACGCGGGTGCCGAGCCCGGTCATCAACGGCGCGCCCACCACGACGCCGAGCGCGTACCCGGTGACCAACAGTCCCGCGGTGGGGATGGACACCGCGTAGGTGTCGGCGATGTCGGGCAGTAACCCGACGATGACGAATTCGGTGGTCCCGATTCCGAATGCCCCGAGGGTGAGGGCGAGGAGTGCGAGGGGCATGAGCGGAGCCTCCACATAATGTTGCGTGAGATCTTTACAGGCGTTGACAATAGTTGCAGGCGCGTTATAACTGCAAGCGCGGGCTATTGTGAATCTCATCTATCCTGGAGGGAAGATCTCCGACACCGAAGGAACGCCATGACCGCGGATGCCGCCCTGACCGGTTTGGCCGATGGTTGGTACGCACTGTCGCTGCTGCACGACCGGATCGAGGCGCACATCGAACGAGCGCTGCAGTCCGGCCACGGTCTGAGCGTGCGCGAGTACTCGCTGCTGGTGGTCCTCAGCCGTCAGCATGACGGGCCGGGTGGGCACCTCCGGATGAATCAGGTCGCCGACGCCGTGGTGTTGAGCCAGAGTGCCACCACCCGCCTGGTCTCCCGGCTCGAAGACCGTGGCCTGCTCGAGCGCTACCTGTGCCAGGACGACCGTCGCGGTATCTACACCGATGTGACCCCGATCGGGCTCACCCTGCTCGAACAGGCGCGCCCCACCCACGACGACGCCCTCGCGGGCGCCCTCGGACAGGCCGCCGCCGACTCCGAGTTGGCTCCTCTTGTCGCCGCCATCGAGGCACTGAACACCCGCGGGATGCGAACCTGCGAGTACCGCCCGGTCTGATACAGCGCGCGGCGCCGTCGTCTCGGAGGTGTGCGGATCTCCCGTGCCAGCTGTACGGCCGCTCGGCTACTCGCGGCGGACCGCCACTCCGACCAGGATCGGCCGACTCGGTGCTATTCGGTGTTATTCGGTGCTATTCGACGGTGACCGACCCGCGCATCTCCGGGTGCAGTGAGCAGAGGTAGCGGAAGGTGCCCGGGGTGGTGAAGGTGTGACTCCACTGGCCCCTGTCGAAGATCGGGCTGTTGATGCCCATCGCCTTGTCACCGATGCCCTGCACGGTGTGCGGGACCTTGTCGTCGAACTTCCAGGTGACCGTGTCGCCGATCTTCACCGTGACCTCGGCGGGGGTGAACTTCATGTCGTCGACCGTGACGGTCGCGGCGGAGTTCCGCGCGCCTGCCGGCGGGGATGTCGTGGCGACCGGAGGTGGGCGTTTGTTCGTGGTCGTCGCGTCCGTGCCGGAATTGTCCGCACCGCATCCGGACAACAACAGCGCACCGATGGCGAAACCCGTGACGACCCAGGTCGGCCTTGCGCGGCGGTGGGCGATCGACATGCCCGCCAAGCGTAGTCTGCCGCTGTGGCGAACCGACTCGGTGGCGCAGGCACTACGGACGGGCGGCCGTCGACCGGACGGCGCGAACCGAGATCGACGCAGTGCCCGTACCGGCGGTCGGCTCATACCGACCGATCTGCTCGGCGCGGGCAAGACCGACGGAGGGAGCAGTAATGTCCACGCAGCGGGGCTATTTCACCGCCGACGAGGTGCGCACGGCCGAAGCCGAGTTGTTCACCCGTGTTCCGGATGGTGTCCCCATGCGACGTGCGGCATACGGTCTGGCCACCGTCGTCGCGGCGGAACTGCGGGCGCGCACCGGCGGTATCGCGGGACGTGCGGTGACGCTACTGGTCGGGTCCGGCGACAACGGCGGCGATGCGCTGTGGGCCGGTTCGATGCTGCGCCGCCGGGGTGTCGCGGTCACCGCCGTGCTGTTGAACCCGGAGCGGGCGCACGCGAAAGGACTTGCCGCACTGTGCTCAACCGGCGGCCGGATCGGTGACGAGGTCGGTGATCCCGACGTGGTGATCGACGGCATCGTCGGCATCTCGGGCCGTGGTCCGTTGCGGCCGCGCGCCGCGGAACTCGTTGCGGCGCTGGACGCACCGATCGTCGCGGCCGACTTGCCCAGTGGCGTCGACCCGGACACCGGAGCGATCGAAGGCCCGGCCGTCCGCGCGGCGGTCACGGTCGCCTTCGGAGCCTACAAACCCGTGCATGCTCTCGCTGCGCCGCACTGCGGCCGAATCGAGCTGGTCCCCATCGGGTTACGGCTTCCGGAGCCGAATCTCGCCGCGCTGGAATACGCGTCGATCGGCGCCGCGTGGCCGGTCCCCGGGCCCGCCGACAACAAGTACACCCAGGGCGTCACCGGCGTCTGCGCGGGCAGCGCGACCTATCCGGGTGCGGCGGTGCTGTGCACGGGCGCCGCGGTCACCGCGACATCGGGCATGGTGCGATACGCCGGTGCCGGAGCGAACGAGGTACTGCGGCACTGCCCGGAAGTCATCGCCACCCAGCGGGTTTCCGAGGCGGGTCGGGTCCAGTCCTGGATCGTCGGTCCCGGCGCGGGCACCGACGCCGACGCCCGAGAGCGTTTGGCCTACCTGCTGTCCACCGATCTCCCGGTTGTCGTCGACGCCGACGGTTTGACGCTGCTGGCCGCCGACCCGGCGTTGGTTCGCGCGCGCACGGCCCCGACCGTCCTGACGCCGCACGCGGGCGAGTTCGCTCGCCTCACCGGTCACGACGTCGGCGCGGACCGGGTGGCCGCGGTGCGCGATCTGGCCGAAGCGTGGCGGGTCACCGTCCTGCTGAAGGGCCGTGCCACGCTGATCGCCGCACCGGGCGGCCCCGTCCTGGTCAATGAGGCAGGCGGGTCCTGGGCCGCCACCGCGGGCGCCGGAGACGTGCTCTCGGGTATCATCGGGGCCCTGCTCGCCGCCGGCCGAGACCCCGCGTGGTCCGCCGCGGCCGCGGCGCGCGCCCACTCGCTGGCCGCCAACCTCGCCGCCACCGCGGACCACTCGGTCGGCGCCCCCATCTCGGCTCTACCGCTGCTCGACCACCTCCGCCCGGCCATCCATATCCTGCGCGCCCTCGCCCATCCACCATCGTGAGCCGGGTCACTCCATCCGATCGAACTGACCGCCGCCGGTAGACCCGAGAGGCGCCGATCGACTGATCACCGCGACACCCCGGCGATCTCCCTCCGCGCCCCGGCCCCGGGACCAGCCCAGCAACCCACTCCGGCACGCCCATACACTCGACGGAAACCAACGCAACAACTGATTCCGAAGGCACATGGGTAACTCGTCGGGTACGCGCGTAACTGAAGTGGGGTCGACGCAGGACCTGTCGAAGAATCTCGCGTCTGTCGACTGGTATGGCCTGAAGACCCGGAGAGGCGGGGGAGCACATGGGTAACTCGTCGGGTACGCGCGTAACCGAAGCGGGGTCGACGCAGGACGGGTCCGAGAATCCGGTGTCATCCGACCGGTACGGCCTGGACAGTCGGAACGGTGGGGGAGCGCAGGTGGAGATGGTCGTCGACCTGGATGCCATCGCCCACAACGTGCGGATCCTTCGGGAGCACGCCAGTGGTGCCGCAGTGATGGCGGTGGTGAAGGCGGACGGCTACAACCATGGCGCGGTCGAGGTGGCGCGCGCGGCATTGGCGGCGGGGGCGGCCGAACTGGCTGTCACCACGGTGGCAGAGGCGGTGCAGTTGCGTACGGCCGGGATCACTGCGCCAATCCTGTGTTGGCTCAACAACTCCGATGCGAATTTCACGGCCGCGGTCGCCGCGGACATCGAGATCGGCATCTGTTCACCAGCTCATTTGCGGGCGGTCGCCGCGGCGGCCCGCGGTATGGGCCGCACCGCGACGGTCAGTGTCAAGGTCGACACCGGCCTGAATCGAAACGGTGTGTCGCAGGCCGAATACCCGCAGGTGCTGACGGCCCTGCGCACTTTGGTCGACGAGCAGGTGGTGCGTTTCCGCGCGATCTTCTCCCATCTCGCGCATGCCGACGAGCCGGAGCACCGCAACACCGACGTGCAGCACGCCCGATTCCTGACCGCGATCGCGGTGGCCAAGGAGCATGGATTGGAGCCAGAGTTGGTGCATCTCGCCAACTCGGCCGCCACCCTCACCCGTCCTGACCTGGCATTCGACCTGGTGCGTCCAGGTATCGCGATGTATGGCCTTTCCCCGATACCCGACCTCGGCGATTTCGGTCTCCGCCCGGCGATGACCTTCCAGGCCCGGGTAGCCCTGGTCAAGCAGGTCGAGGCGGGGGAAGGCGTTTCGTATGGGCACCAGTGGATCGCGCCGCACGACACCACTGTGGCGCTGATCCCCGCGGGCTACGCCGACGGCGTGTTCCGGCCCTTGAGCGGCCGTTTCGACGTATGGCTCGGTGGCGCCCGCCGCAGAAGCGTCGGCCGGGTGTGCATGGACCAGTTCGTCGTCGACCTCGGCGACAATGCCGCCGGTGTCCGGGAAGGCGACATCGCGGTCCTGTTCGGCGCCGAACTGCACGCCCAGGAGTGGGCGGACCTGCTGGGCACCATCCACTACGAGGTGGTGACCTCGCCGCGGGGCCGGGTCGCTCGACGATTCGTCGGCGGTGCCCGGTGAGACGTCCGCGGGTCACCGTGGTGCGTGGCGGGCTGGCCACGGTCGGTGTAGTCGCCGCGATGGCCGGTGTGCACGCGTTGCGCCACGTCGGGTCGCGCGTGCTGTGGCCCGCACGCGGCGACGACTATCGCGACGAGAATTTCGCCCTCATCGACCAGGACCGTCCTGGCACGGTGCTCACCGAGGATGGCGTTCGCCTGGCCACCCGCGAATGCGGTCCGGCAGACGCGCCGGTGACGGTGGTCTTCGTACACGGCTTCTGCAACAGCATGGGATCTTTCCACTTCCAGCGCCGTGACCTGGAAAAGCGCTGGGGGGCGCGGGTGCGCATGGTGCTGTTCGATCTGCGCGGGCACGGACGCTCGGATACGCCCGACTCCGCGAGCTGCACCATCGCCCAGCTCGGGCGTGACCTCATCACCGTGCTGGAGTCCGCGGCGGCGACCGGGCCTGTCGTGCTGGTCGGGCATTCGCTGGGCGGGATGGCGGTGCTCGCCGCGGCCGCCCGGTTTCCGGAGTTGTTCGCGGCCAGGGTGATCGGGATCGCACTACTGTCGACCGCCGCCGCCGAGGTGGCCACGACGGGCATCGCCCAGCTACTGCGCAACCCGGCGATCGACGGTTTCCGGCTTGCCGTGCGCACCGCGCCCGCGCTGGTGCAGGCGGGCCGCGTGACCGCGCGCCACGTGATCGCGCCATTCCTGCATGTCAGCTCGTTCCACGGCCAGGTGAGCCCGACCTTGTCGCGCTACACGACGATGATGATCGATCGAACGCCGGTCGAGACCGTCGTCAAGTTCCTCGAAGCGATCGAGCTGCACGACGAGTCGGCGGCGCTGCCCACCTTGGCGGACACGCCGGTCCTGGTGCTCGGCGGTGTGCACGATCTGGTCATTCCCTGGCGCAATTCCCGCGCGCTGGCCGCCGCGTTGCCCAATAGTGAACTCGTTCGACTGGCACACGCGGCGCACATGCCGCATCTTCAGTTCCCGGATGTCGTCAACGCCGCACTGGACCGGTTGCTCGTGCGGGCCGGTGTGATCGAATCGGCGCCGCGCGGTGAATCGGAGGTGGCCGATGGCTGAACCGCGGCAACGGATTCTGCCCACGGTCGCCGACACCGAGGCGCTCGGCCGCGAACTCGCGGCAGATCTGCGCGCCGGCGACCTGGTGGTGCTGGACGGCCCGCTCGGCGCCGGCAAGACTGCGCTCACCCGTGGGATCGCCGCGGGTCTCGGCGTGCAGGGCCGGGTCAGCTCGCCGACTTTCATCATCGCCCGCCAGCACCGCGCCGGTTGGCGGGCGGACGCGCCGGCGGTGCCGATGGTGCACGTCGACGCCTATCGGCTCGGCGGCGACCTGGATGAACTCGACGCGCTGGATCTGGACACGGATCTGCATCAGGCCGTCGTCGTGGTGGAGTGGGGCCGCGGTGTGGTGGAACACCTCGCGGATCGGCACCTGCGCGTGCGGTTGTCGCGTGAACCGGATTCGGACGTGCGCACCGCGATCTGGGAATGGGTTCATTAACCACGTGGTAGCTCTGCGTCGGCCGCAGCTACCACCCGGTATCGTTGACCCAATCATGCTTGTACTAGCCGTCGACACCGCGACACCCGCCGTGACTGCGGGACTGGTGGAACTGGAGCAGGGGGTTGACGCGGGTACTCCTGTCCGGATGCGCACCGTCGCCTCCAGGGTGCGGGTCGACCCTCGCGCGCATGCGGAGGTGCTCACTCCGCAGATCCTCGAATGCCTTACCGAGGCAGGTCGTTCCAGAACCGACATCGCCGCGCTCGTGGTCGGCGTCGGTCCCGGCCCGTTCACCGGCCTTCGGGTCGGCATGGCGACCGCGGCCGCGTTCGGTGACGCACTCGGCATACCGGTGTACGGCGTCTGCAGTCTCGACGCGATCGCCGCGGACGCCGCGCTCGATCCGGCCCTGCGGCCCGCGGCGGCCGAACTCCGGCCGGCCGGCGAGCTACTCGTGGTGACCGACGCCCGCAGGCGCGAGGTGTACTGGGCGCGGTATCGCGACGGCGCACGCACTGCGGGCCCAGAGGTGTGCAAGCCCACCGACCTGGACGCGGGGCAGGCCACGGCGATCGCCGGATCCGCTTCGCACGTCGACTTCTTCGATCTTCCCGTGCTTCCGGCCGAGACGCCCTCGCCCGCCGGTCTGGTGCGCGTCGCGGCAGTCGACGTGTGCGCACGCGCGGTGCCCGATCCGTTGGTTCCGCTGTACCTGCGCAGGCCGGACGCCGTCGAGAATGCCTATCGCACCCTCGACCGGACGAGAGCGTGATGCCGATGAGTTTTCGAATCGAGCCGATGGTGGTCGCGGATATCGAGCGCTGTGTCGAATTGGAGCAGCTGCTGTTCCCGGAGGACGACCCCTGGCATGCGATCTCGTTCCAGTCGGAACTGGCCGGCTCGCACAACCGCTACATCACCGCTCGGGACGACGGGCGAATGGTCGGCTACGCGGGCATCGCCTTGCTGGGTGATGCCGAACACCCCGAGGCCGAGGTGCACACCATCGGCGTCGACCCGGGTTGTCATCGGACGGGCGTCGGCACGCTTCTGCTGGAGGCCTTGCTCGCCGAGGCGGGCAGGCGCGGTGGACCTGTATTCCTCGAGGTCCGTACCGACAACGCGCCCGCGATCGCGCTGTACGCCAAGCACGGCTTCCACATCATCGGGTTGCGCAAGAACTACTATCACCCCAGCGGTGCGGACGCGTACACGATGCGCCGTCCCGCACTGACCGCCGAGGGCCGGGAGTGGCGCGCGAACACGCCGAACGAGGTGCTCTCGTGATCATCATGGGAATCGAGAGTTCGTGCGACGAAACCGGTGTCGGCATCGTGCGCAGACACCCCGACGGCAGCTGCGAACTTCTCGCCGACGAGGTCGCTTCCAGCGTCGACCAGCATGCGCGCTTCGGCGGTGTCGTTCCCGAAATCGCCTCGCGGGCGCATCTCGAGGCGATCGTGCCCGCCATGCGCCGCGCGCTGTCCGCGGCGGGTATCGCGAAACCGGACGCGCTGGCCGTGACCATCGGGCCGGGGCTGGCCGGTGCGCTACTGGTCGGCGTCGCGGCAGCGAAGGCGTATGCCGCGGCGTGGGATGTGCCCTTCTACGCGCTCAACCACCTCGGCGGGCATGTCGCCGTGGACACCCTCGAGCACGGGCCGATGCCGCCTTGTGTCGCGCTGCTGGTCTCCGGCGGACACACGCACCTGTTGCACGTGACGAATCTGGCCGAGCCGATCGTCGAATTGGGCAGTACCGTCGACGACGCGGCGGGCGAGGCGTTCGACAAGGTCGCGCGCCTGCTCGGACTCGGCTTCCCCGGGGGCCCTGCGCTCGATGCCGTCGCGGCGACGGGTGAGCCACGCGCGATCGCGTTCCCGCGCGGCATGACCGGACCGCGCGACCCGCGCTACGACTTCTCTTTCTCCGGTGTCAAGACCGCGGTCGCCCGCTATGTCGAGGCCGCGCAGCGCGGCGGCATCGCCACCGCGGATCTGCCGATCGCCGATATCGCGGCATCGTTCCAGGAGTCGGTCGCGGATGTGCTGACCATGAAGGCGGTGCGCGCGGCCCAGGACGTCGGGGTCGACACACTGGTGCTGGGCGGCGGCGCGACGGCCAACTCGCGGATTCGCTCGATGGCCGAGGAACGATGCGCGGCGGCCGGTATGACCCTTCGCGTGCCCAAGCCTCGGCTGTGCACGGATAACGGTGTGATGATCGCCGCACTCGGCGCGCATGTTGTCGCGGGGGGCGCTGAGCCGTCGGCGCTGACGGTGGCCACCGATCCTGGTTTGCCGGTGTCGGTCAGTGTGGTGCACTGACCTGGGTCGCAGGTCTGCCGAAGGTCGACCTGCCGGCACGCCGAATCATGGCGTAGGTCACCGAATTCCGGACGGCCGGCCAACCGAGGTCAGTTGACCCCGGTCAGCTGTCCCCGGCCGGCGTTCGGAGTTCCCGCCGAGCCGGAGTTCACGCGCGGCGGAAAGGGGATACGCGACTGTGCGGGGAGCTGGGGTGGCGCCTGACCTGGGGTAACGCTCGGGCCGATCTGCGATGGCGTCCCGTTCTGTCCCAGCCCGGACGAACCGCCTTGCGGCGCATCCGGATGGCCGAACAGCGGACCGAGGAGCTCGGGGAACGGGATCAGCGGGAGGTTCGGATCGGGACGCAGCGTGGGTTGGGTCGGCATGGTCGACGGACCAACGGTTGCGCCCGGCCCGTGTTGCGGTGTCGTGGTCACAATGACGCCACCGGTACTGCTGTCTTGATTGCGGACGCCGCCGATGCCTGTTCCGCCCGGCGGTGGGACGGGCGCCGGCATGGTCGGCAGCTGCGCGGTACTCGTCGTGCCCGCGGGGGAGACCTCATCGTCCGAGGTAGGCGCGAACGTCTTCACGCCGTACCCGATGATCAGGCCGACGACCACGATCGCGCCGGCCAGCGTGCCGATCACCTTGGTGAATGTCCCGGCGGGTGCATCGCTGCCCAGCGCGACAACCGGGAATACCGACGGCTGCACCGAGTCGGCCACCAGTGCTGCGCCTTTCGCGGTCACGGCCTCGGGGTCGGGCACGGTGCACACCGGCATGTCCAGCGCGGTGGTGAGCGTGTCCAGCACGGCGGGAATGTTGGCGCCGCCGCCGATCACCGCGACGGCCTGCGGGAACTTGGGCGCTCGGTCGAATGCGGCCGCGACGAATACCGCCATGCGGCGCAGTAGGTCGGCGATCAGATCCTCGAAGTCGGTCCTGGTCAGCTTCAGCGGCCGGCCGGCGACGTGGTCGATGGTGACGGCGGGCGCGATGGACAGGTGCTCCTTGGCGGCCCGGCCCCGGTTGGTCAGCATGTCGCGGCTCGGGCGGGTGCCGCGCCGGGCGAAGTGCAGGTCCACCAGATGGTGGTAGATGAGGTCATCGATGGCGTTGCCGCTGATCGCCGAGATACGTTCGGATCGCAGCAGCGTGCCCTCGGCCTGGTCGGCGATGGTGACGGTGAGGCCGGACGCGCCGAGATCGATGATGGCGACCGTGTCGTAGCGGTCGAGCAACCCGGTGTGGCGCAGATAGGTGAGCGCCGCGGTGCCCTCCGGAACCAGCCGCAGTTCGCGCTGCTTGCCGGTTGCCGAGCGGATGATCTGGGCCTGCTCCTTGGTGCGGTACGCGACGGCCACGCTGGTCGGTGGGCGGCTGATCGCGGAAACGAGGTCGCGAGGCGCGCCCGCGGAACGGGCGCCGATCGGCGGGATGACCTCGCGCGGAAGTTGGGTGGTCATCAGCTCGATCGAGGAGGCCACCAGATCGCCGAGATCGGAATGGGCCGCGTCGGCGGAGACGACGCGGTAGTCGAAGCTCTGCGCGCCGTTCGACGCGGTGGTGACCAACGCCGAGCACACGACCTCGGCCCCGGCCGAAATGCCGAGGGATGTTCGCATGTTCACCTCCCTTCGAGCGGATGGTCATGGTGTCGCAGACCATCTCGAATGGACTGCCGAATCGTCGCGTGGGTAACGCGCGATCCGGACCGGGGATCGGACCGGCCCCTCGTCCGGGTGGGTCTCGGTGACCGGCCATAGATCACTTGTGGCTTGCTCTCTGGTGCAACGGGTGGTGCGACGATCGTGCTGTGACGCTGCGAATTTCGCTGACGTCGCGGTGTACCGCTACGCAGCCACGACGTCGACGACCGAGGACGAACGACGTGACCGAACAGCGACCGTCGCCAATAGTGTCACAATCCGTTATCCGAACGTTACAGATTTCCCGAGCCGATGGGAAGTCCCGAGCATCGTGGGCGAGCCTCGTGTCAAAGTTGGCACCGCCGGACCTTGAGCGCTGGCACTCTCATGTATAGAGTGCTAGTCGGCACTGTGTGTAGTGCTTGTGCCAGCAGTTCGACTTCTGAGCAGGGGTCCCGGCACCCGCGACGACGGGGCTATGCGCAGGGTCGGCATCGTGACCGAACCGACGAGTCCGGAACAACAGTTCCGGACGACCGAAATCCCCTGAAAGTGGAGGGCTCAACGTGGCGAGCGTGAACATCAAGCCGCTCGAGGACAAGATCCTCGTCCAGGCCAACGAGGCCGAGACGACGACGGCCTCCGGCCTGGTCATCCCCGACACGGCGAAAGAGAAGCCGCAGGAGGGCACCGTCATCGCCGTCGGCGAAGGACGCGTCACCGACAAGGGTGATCGCATCCCGGTCGACGTCAAGGAGGGTGACACCGTCATCTACAGCAAGTACGGCGGCACCGAGATCAAGTACCAGGGCGAGGAATACCTCATCCTGTCGGCGCGCGACGTGCTGGCCGTCGTCACCAAGTAGCCGATCAGGCACGCATGCGTTCCGCCCCGGTGTCTTTCGTGACCCGGGGCGGAGTGCGTTGGCCGGCGCCTTCGTCGTAATGCCTGGCGTGGTTTCGGTAACGCCAGGAGCGCCGTGAACCCGATACAGGAGCAAACATATGGCAAAGCAGATCGAGTTCGACGAGAAAGCTCGTCGGGCGCTGGAACGCGGTGTCGACAAACTCGCCGACGCCGTGAAGGTCACCCTCGGCCCACGCGGACGCCACGTCGTGCTCGCGAAGGCCTTCGGCGGCCCGACCGTGACCAACGACGGCGTCACCATCGCGCGTGACATCGAGCTGGAGGACCCGTTCGAGAACCTCGGCGCGCAGCTGGTCAAGAGCGTCGCCACCAAGACCAACGACGTCGCCGGTGACGGGACCACCACCGCCACCGTACTGGCGCAGGCACTGGTCCGGGCCGGGCTGAAGAACGTTGCGGCGGGTGCGAATCCGATCTCGATCGGCTCCGGCATCGCCAAGGCCGCCGACGTCGTCTCGGAGGCGTTGCTCGCACTGGCCACTCCGGTGTCCGGAGAGCAGGCCATCGCGCAGGTCGCGACCGTGTCCTCGCGCGACGAGGAGATCGGTGCGATGGTCGGCAAAGCGCTGACCACGGTCGGCAAGGACGGCGTGGTTACCGTCGAGGAGTCCTCGACGCTGCAGACCGAGCTGGTCGTCACCGAGGGTGTCCAGTTCGACAAGGGCTATCTCTCGCCCTACTTCGTCACCGACCCCGACAGCCAGCAGGCGGTTCTGGAAGACGCGTTCATCCTGCTGCACCGGGAGAAGATCAGCTCGCTGCCGGACTTCCTCCCGCTGCTGGAGAAGATCGCCGAGAGCGGCAAGGCCGTTCTCATCATCGCCGAAGACGTCGAGGGCGAGGCGCTGTCCACCCTGGTGGTCAACGCGATCCGCAAGACGATCAAGGCGGTCGCGGTGAAGGCGCCGTTCTTCGGTGACCGGCGCAAGGCGTTCCTCGACGACCTCGCCGTGGTCACCGGCGGCACCGTGGTGAACCCGGACCTGGGTATCACGCTGCGCGAGGCCGGCCTCGACGTGCTCGGCAAGGCGCGTCGCGTAGTCGTCACCAAGGACGACACCACCCTCATCGACGGCGCGGGCACCGCGGCGGACATCGCCGCTCGTGGGGCGCAGCTGCGCCGGGAGATCGAGGCCACCGATTCCGACTGGGACCGGGAGAAGCTCGAGGAGCGGCTCGCCAAGTTGGCCGGCGGTGTGGCCGTGATCAAGGTCGGCGCGGCCACCGAGACCGCGCTCAAGGAGCGCAAGTACCGCGTCGAGGACGCGGTGAGCGCGGCCAAGGCCGCCGTCGAGGAGGGCATCGTGCCGGGTGGCGGCACCGCCCTCGTGCAGGCGAGCGCCAAGTTGGTCGAGTTGCGCGATGCGCTGTCCGGCGACGAAGCCGTCGGCGTCGAGGTGGTCCGCACCGCGCTGCAGGCGCCGCTGTACTGGATCGCGACCAATGCGGGCTTGGACGGCGCGGTGGTGGTCAGCAAGGTGGCCGACGGCAAGGAAGGATTCAACGCCGCCACGCTCACCTACGGTGACCTGCTCACCGACGGCGTTGTCGACCCGGTGAAGGTGACCCGCTCGGCGGTCGTCAACGCGGCGTCGGTCGCGCGGATGGTGCTCACCACCGAGAGCGCCGTGGTCGACAAGCCTGCCGAAGAGCAGAACGACCACAACCACCACGGCCACGCGCACTGAGCCGGTCGTACCGATCGGTTGTGCAGGCATACGACGAGGCCCTCGGACCGCGGTCCGAGGGCCTCGTCTGCGCACGTGACTACCCCGCAGTCGGGGCCGCGGCAACTGACTTCGATGGGCTACCGGATACTTCCGAAGCTCGACACGCTATCGGCCGCAGAGCTGAACAGGGCCGGGGAACCGTTCGACTACAGCGGTTCTGGATGCGCGGAGCGGGCCGTGGCGGCGACCGGATTCAGCTGGCGACCGGCGGCTGCTCCGCCGCGATGGCCGCGAGTAATCGAGTGCGCAGCGACGGCGGCGGCACGGCCGCTGTCGCTGCGGCGAGGAGCGAAAGAGCTTCTCTCGTATCTCGTACTTCCTGAATGAACTCCGCGCGTAGCGCGGGGTCCTCGCTGTCGAGCAGTTGTTGCACGTCGTGATGGTCTTCGTCGTCGATCGATCCGAGCGCGACGGTGTGCGCGAGATCGATCTGGCGTTCGTTCATCTCACGTCACCCCCAAACTTTTTTTCAGTCGTGTCAATCCGTCCCTGATGCGGGACTTAACGGTCGGTAACCCTATCCCGAGGTGGTGTGCCACCTCCGCATAGGTACGCCCGCCGTAGTAGGCGAGCGAGATGGCTTCCCGCTGAGTCTCGGTCAATGTGGCGAGACCCTCCAGGACGGCCTGTTGTTCGAGCCTGCGCTCGACTTCTTCGGTGACTTCGTCGAATTCGTTGCCGAGCACCCGTATCCCGTAGGCGACTTCCCGCTGGGTGTGGGCCTGTTCGGCGCGGACCCGGTCGACAGCGCGTCGATGCGCGAGTGTCATCAACCAGGTCACCGCCGAGCCTTTCGCCGGGTCGAAACTCGCTGCCATCCGCCAAATCTGGAGATAGACCTCCTGTGTGGTCTCTTCCGCATAGCCGGGATCGTGGAGAACGCGCAACACCAGACCGAAAACGCGCGCTGACGTCCGGTCGTACAGCTCGGTGAACGCCTCCTGGTCGGCCCGGCCGCAGCGAAGTAGTAGCGCGGCGAGCTCGATACTTTCGGCTGCGCGTGCCGTAACCGCAGAATCCACTGTGGGTGGGAAGGCTTCTCTTCGGAACGAGTCGCCCTCTGCGGCTGGCGGCCGCGTTGTCACAACGCTCCATTCTGTGTCATCGGTCACTACCGTAGCGTGCCGCTATAACCTCCCTTCCAGCGGGGTGCCCGCAATCCGGCTGTAAGCCAGCGGCTTTGCGAGGAGCGCCGACACGCCAGCCGGCTCAGGAGCGGACACGCCGTGACACGCCGAGCGTTTGTCGCAAAACGCCGGACCTGCAGCTGCGCGCTATGGCGGCCGGCGGATCGGTGGTGACCGATCGGAGCCCACCCGCCGATCTCCGGCGCGGAACCGATCACTGTCTTGCCGTGACCGGCTCGGCCGAAGGTATTTCAGTGGCCCGTTGTTTGCTAGGCATTCGACGCCCAGCGGCGTGTGGATGGGAGGGGATTCGTTTACACCGCCATGCGGCGGCGGTTGCGTCGTGCGTGCATCTCACGCTCGGTCTCCGACATGCCGCCCCAGATGCCATAGGGCTCGCTGACTTTCAGCGCGTGACTGCGGCACTGCATCAGTACCGGGCAACTGCGGCAGATCTCCTTGGCGCGCATCTCGCGCGCGGTGCGGGCTCGGCCACGCTCCCCGTCGGGATGGAAGAACACCGCGGAGTCCTGTCCGCGGCACGACCCCCGCATCTGCCAGTCCCAGACATCGGCGTTCGGTCCGGGGAGGTGGGTCGGCATGGGCATGGTGAACTCCTCGTGGTGCGAGCTCGTCAGCATTGTCGAGCAGTTGTTCTGCGTAGTTGTGGGCCACGGCGCCGTGTCGGCGACATGCCCCGGGGCCCGCCCTTCGCGGGTCGCTGCAATTTCGCGCGGCGCCGTCCGTGGCGATGAGTTACGTTAGGTCCAGGCGCGAAATTCCGTCAATAGTTCTACGCAGAAGTTTCCCAAATTCTGCGCCGCGAAGTTTAACCTCCGAGCTATTTACTTTTCGCATTGGTACCGGCCATACTGTTTGGTTGGCTAGCGTTCGACGGCTTCTCGCTGCGCTGAATTTCTAGTATCTGTGCAGCTAGATGCCGTTTTTGTGGTTTAGGGCCGGAGGGCTCCCGTCCGTCAGGTGGGTGGCGGTGGTCACTGCGGCTGGAAGCGACGTTCGCGGTATGCAGATCCGAGATGGCGGAAACGGGGCGCTCAGGTTAATTGCTCGAGACATGGGTGAATTCCCGTAACGCGCGCACCGTGATTGCCGGAGCGAGATTTACCTGACGGAAACATGGGTCGACAACGGAAATGCTGTCCTGTTGCCGATCGGCCGCGGGTCTCCTTCCTGCAGGCTCGGGGTGCGCGCGTGCGTCAGGATAGAGTGCGCGCGTGTTCGCGCCTGCTCTGGTCGGAGATCCTCACTTCGCGGTTCTTGTCGAGGCTGCCTTCGGCGCCGATCCCGGTCTCGCCGTCGCTGAGTTGCCACCCGCTACGGATGCCCTCGGCTCCTGGTTGCGCGCGGTGGTTCTCGGCGGCCAGGGACGCTACGCCGCGGCGCGGGTCGAGCTGCGGAGAGTATGCAACCACAGCACCGACCCGACACTCCTCTCACTGGCGGGAAGTACCCAGGGGTCGCTATTACGTCAACTCGGTTGGCACACGCGCGCCGCGGCCTTCGACGGGCGGGCCGCGGCCCTGGTCCTCGCGACCGACGACGCCACGACCGGAATCGCTCGACCGCGGTTCGTCGACCCACACCCCGCCCGCGTGGACGCGATCTGCGACGCGCTGACCGGACTCGCGGCCGACGCACTCGGCGCGGGGCGGCTCGCGCTGGCCGGGCGACTGCTGCGGCGCAGCGAAACGTCGATGGCGCGCGAGGAGAGCCGGTGGCGTCCCGCGGTCAGGTGGCAGTGGGTGTCCGCTGAGAACGCGCTGGTCGCGGGCCGGTACGTGGCCGCGTCGCGGCACGCCGACACCGCACTGGAACTGGCCGAGAGCGCGCCATCGGTCCGGCACCGGGTCAAATCGCGACTACTGGTCGCGGCGGCCACCGCCGCGCGAGGTGAGCGTGCCCGCTCGATGGCGTTGGTCGAGGAAGTCGCCGAGCAGTGTCGTGCGCACGGTTTGCTGCCGCTGCGGTGGGCGAGTGCCATGCTCCGAGCGGGGCTCGGGGCCGAGGACGCCATGTCGGAGGCGGCGGACTGCGCCGCGGCTATAACGCGCCGAGGTGGGGTCTTCTGTCCCGCGGGTGCTCGGTAGGGGGCGCGGAGACGACCATGTTGCCCGACTCGCGGCGACAGGTCGCTATTGTTAGATCCGTTCCGCCCCTTCGGTGGAAGCACTGGTCATCACCGGACCGTGCCACTTGTAACGCCAGGAATATCTCTGACGATGACGCACACGGGCGAAGAGTTGGACCTCGCCGTCGCTGCCGCTGCGCAGGGCGACAGATCCGCTTTAGCTCAGGTACTGGAGATGATCCGCCCGCTGGTGGTGCGCTACTGCCGCGCGCGGATTGGAGTCGCGGAGCGTGGGCAGCTCTCCGCAGACGACGTTGCGCAGGAGGTTTGTCTGGCTGTGATGACCGCCTTGCCCAGGTATCAAGACCAGGGCAGGCCCTTCATGGCCTTCGTTTACGGAATCGCTTCGCACAAGGTCGCCGACGCCCATCGCAACGCCGCCCGTAACAAGGCGGAGGCAATGGCCGAAGTACCAGATGTCATCTCCACTGACCACGGACCGGAACAAAGAGCTCTCGAGTCGGAAACGAGCAGACAGATGAACCGTCTGCTGTCGACGCTTCCTGAGAAGCATCGAGAGATCTTGATCCTGCGATTGGTCATGGGTTTGTCAGCGGAAGAAACTGCAGTCGCCGTGGGCAGTACGGCGGGTGCAGTGCGGGTTGCCCAACACCGGGCACTCGCGAAACTCAAGTCACAAGTGGCGAGGGCAGGTGAAATGTATGGCTAGGGATGGCGAGCGCGGTCGGGGTGACTGGAAGGCGCGGCTTGGATCGCGGAACAGCGGTCCCTACGCCGAGGCGTCCGGTGACACCGGCCCGATCGACATCGCAGCGGTGCGCCGCGACGATGCTCTGATCGACGCCATCGCGAGCGATGGTCCGGTACACACCGATAGCGCCGAGGAGTATCAGCTGGCGACGTTGCTCGCGGATTGGCGGGCGGAGCTCTTCGCCCCGCCGATGCCCGCGGAGCCGGACCTGGACGCGCTGGTGGCAGCGGTCAATCAGGAGATCGGCGCGCGTCAAGTTCGCATCGGGGCGCATAGCGGAGGGCGATTACGATTACTTCGCCCGATCGCCGGGACGGCGGCAGCGCTGGCCCTGGTCATCGGCGGCATGACGGCGTTCTCCTACAACGCCGAGCCGGGCGATCCGCTGTGGCGGGTCAAAGAGGTCGTTTTCAGCGAGCAGGCCCAGACCACTGTCGTGCAGCGTGCGGACAACGATCTGACCGAGGCCTCGACGCTGGTTACGCAGGACCCGACGCAGGCGAAGGCGCACCTGGAGCGGGCCAAGGACAATGCCGCGCAGGTCAGCAATCCGGACAAGCGCAACGAACTGATGATCGAGTGGGACCGGCTGCTGGAGGAGTTGCGGAAGGTATCGCCGGAGTTGGCTCGTCAGCTCGACGCGGCGGTGCCGAGGTCCGGCGACCAGAGCCCGACGAACCCCACTGGTTCCAGTGTGACCACGAGGCCGAGGCCGACGAGTGGCGGCAGCTCCCCGACGATCCTGCAGCAGCCTGCCGAGCCGACCGGGAAGCCACCGAATTCGGTCGAAACGACAGCGCCGAACGGCGGCAACCCGGCAACCCGGCCGCCGGTGGTGACGACACCGCAGACCCCGGTCGAACCGACCACGCAGGTGCAGACGCCGCCGCCGACGGCGCCGACCACCGTGGTGCAGCCCCCGACCGAGCCGACCGGTGGTACCCGGCCGCCGACCGGAGGCGACACCGGGTCACCGGCCAGCCCGCCGCCGGGCCGGGTGACCACGCAGGTGCCGACCCAGAACAATCAGCCGCCGACCTTCGTCGTGCCGACGGTGCCGGGCGTTCCGGGGTCTCTGTTGCCCGGTCGCTGATCAACAAACCAAGAAAAGGCATGAACCGATCGCGTCTCGCGGTCGGTTTTCTGTCCTGCCGCTCCGGCGGGACCTGCTGCGATCGTGTGCGTCGAAAATCACAGCGGTCACGCCGACCCGTACGAGCCCGGACCACCTGGCTTCGGGAATCGGCGGGACCGTCTCAGCCGTCGAATCCGTCGAATCCGTCGCCGTGGAATGCCTCGTTCATCGAGGCGTCCGCGTAGCCCCGGCAGTAGTCCCAGGTGACGTACGCTTCCGGCGTCGGATCATAGGCGGGCTCGTGCGGGCGGACCGTGCCGTCGACCAGCAGTTGAAGCAGGTTGGCACGCAACATGTCCCAGTCGTGATAGTGGTCCTGCCTGCAGTCTTCGCAGCTGACCACTAGTCCGCGGATGCCACGGTGGGCCAGTAGGGCCTCATATACCGCGAGGTCGGCGAGATCCTCCTCGACCGCAAGGCGCTCGTGGGGATCCAGCGGCTCGCCGGGCTCGATGGCGTCGAGCGCGGCGGACGGGTCGGAGGGGTCTCCGGCGAACGGATCCGGCGGCAAGCCAGGTGGCAGATGGTCACGCACATCCCCACGGTACGCAGAACAGGGTGGTCTGCGCCAGCTATGCGGCGTGCCAGTTTCGGTGGTGGGCTCACTTCGTCGGCGAGTTCGCCGGACAGATACCATGGGTGCGAGGCGACGGCGGTCTCGACACTATTTCCGCCGATCGCCACCGTCCATTCCATCATCAGCCGCCACGACGCCGGTCCGCCCGGCGTCGGTCGCTATCGACGTCCAGGAGGGGTCGATCCGAATGAGTAATCCCGTAACGGGCGAACGAATCGCAGTCCGCCCTCCTACGGGTGGCGACGATCCGAACAAGATCGCCATGCTCGGCCTCACATTCGACGATGTGCTGTTGCTGCCTGCCGCCTCGGATCTCATCCCCAGTTCTGTGGAGACCTCCAGTCAGCTGACCAGAGAGATCCGGCTGCGCACCCCGTTGGTCAGTTCGGCCATGGATACCGTGACCGAGGCGCGGATGGCCATCTCCATGGCCCGCGCCGGCGGCATGGGTGTGCTGCACCGCAACCTTTCGGCAGCCGATCAGGCCGCCCAGGTGGAGACGGTCAAGCGTTCCGAGGCGGGCATGGTGACCGACCCGGTCACCTGTCGTCCGACCGACACCCTCGCCGAGGTCGACGCGATGTGTGCCAGGTTCCGCATCTCCGGTCTTCCGGTGGTGGACGAGACCGGCGCGCTTGTGGGAATTATCACCAACCGGGATATGCGCTTCGAGGTGGACCAAGACCGCCGCGTCGCCGACGTCATGACCAGGGCTCCGCTGATCACCGCGCAGGAGGGCGTGACCGCCGAGGCCGCGCTCGGGTTGTTGCGGCGACACAAGGTGGAGAAACTGCCGATCGTCGACGGCAATGGACGGCTGCGCGGGCTCATCACGGTCAAGGACTTCGTCAAGACCGATCAGTACCCGAACGCGACCAAGGACCGCGATGGTCGTCTGCTGGTCGGCGCGGCGGTCGGTGTCGGCGCGGACGCGTGGTCGCGCGCCATGACGCTGGCCGACGCGGGCGTCGACGTGCTCGTGGTGGACACGGCGCACGGCCATCAGGCGCAGGTGTTGCAGATGGTCACCAAGGTGAAGGCGGAGGTCGGCGACCGAATCCAGGTCATCGGTGGCAACGTGGCCACCCGCGAGGGTGCGTCCGCTCTGGTCGAAGCCGGCGCGGACGCGGTGAAGGTGGGGGTCGGGCCCGGCTCCATCTGCACCACCCGAGTGGTCGCCGGTGTCGGCGCGCCGCAGATCACCGCGATTCTGGAAGCGGTCGCGGCATGTAAGCCCGCGGGCGTCCCGGTGATCGCCGACGGCGGCATCCAGTTCTCCGGTGACATCGCCAAGGCCCTGGCCGCCGGCGCGTCGACCGTGATGCTCGGCTCGCTGCTCGCGGGGACAGCCGAGTCGCCGGGTGAGCTGATCCTGGTCGGCGGCAAGCAGTTCAAGAGCTATCGCGGCATGGGCTCGCTCGGCGCGATGCAAGGCCGTGGTCAGACCAAGTCCTTCTCCAAGGATCGGTATTTCCAGGACGACGTGCTGGCCGAGGACAAACTGGTGCCCGAGGGCATCGAGGGCCGGGTGCCGTTCCGCGGTCCGGTCAACCAGGTCATCCACCAGCTCGTAGGTGGCCTACGCGCGGCGATGGGCTACACCGGTTCCCAGTCGATCGCGCACCTGCAAGAGGCGCAATTCGTGCAGATCACCGCGGCCGGCCTCAAGGAGAGTCACCCGCACGACATCACGATGACCGTCGAGGCCCCTAACTACACCGGCCGCGGCTGAACGCTACGTTCATGTACACGACCGATCGGTCCGTGCATGATTGAGCGTGCCCGCCGCCCATAACGGCGAGCCCGCTATGCGGTAGACGAGCCCGCTATGCGGTGGAACCGCCGCGCGGTAGGTCCGCCGCCTACCCATTGCCAACAACTGGAGGCGCGAGTCTTACGAGCGCCCGTTCGCGGCCCGGCTCACGTCCCAGCGGCCGAAGCGCATGCGCCGCAGGCGCGAGTCTCGGCCGCTGGGACGTGAGCCACCAAGGGGCCGTGAACACGCAGCGCCGCAGGCGCTGCCAAATACTAAGGAGATTTCGCGTGCGCGACATGGTGGAGATCGGCATGGGCCGAACCGCCCGGCGTACCTACGAGCTGGACGATGTCGACATCGTCCCCTCGCGCCGGACCCGCTCGTCGAAGCAGGTGTCGTTGTCCTGGCAGCTGGACGCCTACCGTTTCGAGATCCCGTGCCTCGCGCATCCGACCGACGCGCTGGTGTCGCCGGAGTTCGCGATCGAGCTCGGCCGGCTCGGCGGCCTCGGCGTGATCAACGGCGAGGGTCTGTGGGCACGACACGCCGATGTCTCCGTGAAGATCGATCAGCTGCTCGAGCTCGTCGGCAAGGGCGGCTACGAGCGGGCTGTGGCGCTGCTGCAGGAACTGCACGCCGCGCCGATGCAACCGGATCTGCTCGCCGCCGCGGTGGCGCAGGTTCGCGCGGCCGGCGTCACGGTCGCGGTGCGGGTGAGCCCGCAGAATGCCCGCGCCCTGACTCCCGCGCTGTTGCAGGCGGGCATCGATCTGCTCGTCGTGCACGGGACGATCATCTCCGCCGAGCATGTCAGTGACGGTGAGCCGTTGAATCTCAAGACGTTCATCGCCGAGCTGGACGTGCCCGTGGTGGCGGGCGGCGTGAGCGACCACCGGACCGCGCTGCATCTGATGCGCACCGGGGCGGCGGGCGTGATCGTCGGCTATGGCTCGTTTCCTGGCGCGACCACCACGGGCGAAGTTCTCGGTATCGAGGTGCCGATGGCCACTGCGATCGCGGACGCCGCCGCCGCGCGGCGCGACTACCTGGATGAGACCGGTGGCCGCTATGTGCATGTCATCGCGGACGGTGAGATCGCCACTTCGGGTCAACTGGCCAAGGCGATCGCGTGCGGCGCGGACGCCGCCATGCTGGGCGTGCCGCTCGCCGCGGCGGCGCAGGCGCCTGGCCGGGGCTGGTATTGGCCGTCGGCTGCCGCGCATCCCTCGGTGCCACGGGGTTCGCTACTGCACGTGGACGATCCGTGGGATCTCGGTGATCAGGAGGACGGTGATGTCGTGCGCCCGAGCCTGGAGCGAGTGCTGTACGGCCCGTCGGACGAGCCGTTCGGGACGCTGAATCTCGTTGGTGGTCTGCGGCGCTCGATGGCGAAGGCCGGGTACTCCGATCTCAAGGAGTTCCAGAAGGTCGGACTCAGCGTTCGCGCCTGAGCTACTCCGGTTTCGGCGTCGGTCGGTGGGCGTTGTCGCGCATCGGCGTCGGTCGGTTCACGGTGTTCGGGTCGGCAGCATGGTGGCGCGGAGGAACTGCCGGATCGCGTGGTTGACCGGTTCCGGGTGGGTCATCGTGACGGCGACTCGCGCGTCGGCGATCTCGACGAACGTCGCGCCGGCGAGTCCGTGGGCCACCTGTTGGGTGCGCTCGCGGGTGATGCCGCTGTCGGTGGCATGAATCACCAAAGCGGGACAGGTGATTTCGCTGAGCCGCTCCAGGACCGAGTCACGGCTGAGCAGACACCCCGCGGCTACCTCGATTCCGTTCCGGTCGCGCACCAGCCAGCGTTCGGTCCAGATCGAGCGGTACCACTCGTCGTCGCCGATCAGCCAGGAGGCCAGCTGATGCACAGCCTGTTCACGGGAGCCGTCGTCGTACCACTTCGCCAGGAACCGCTGGGTCGCCCTGGATTGCTCCGGGGTCGCACCGTGTGCCTCGGTGCTGATCAGGATGAGTGCGGAGGTGCGTTCGGGCGCGATCAGCGCGGTGCGTAACGCGGTGAAGCCCCCCTGGGCGATTCCGCCGACGACGGCCCGTTCGGCGCCTAGGTGGTCGAGCACGGTCAGCGCGTCACGCGCGGCGGTCCAGTAGGTGAACGGCAGACCCTCGTCCCTGGTGTTGCCGTGACCCCGCGCGTCCCAGGACACGATCCGGAATTCCGGTGTCAGCGCGGCCATTTGGGCGGCGAACATCGAGTGGTCCATGAAGAATTCGTGCGCTAGTAGCACCACCGGGCCGTTGCCGCCGCTGTCCTCGTAGTGGATATCGGCATCGATCGCGCGGGCGAATGGCACGTGCATGAGGATAGCCAGCGGTGCGAGGGCGTGCGGGAGGATTTGAGCGGTCGGCTCCACTCGGACGCGGGCACTGTGCCGATGATTCGCTCGATCTGCCCGCTCACTAAACTGTGCGAGTGGCACAAACCCAGAGACCGGTCCTCGTCGTCGACTTCGGCGCACAGTATGCCCAGCTGATCGCGCGGCGGGTCCGCGAAGCGAGCGTCTTCTCCGAGGTGATCCCGCATACCACGACGGTGGAGGAGATCGCGGAGCGGCAGCCGCTGGCGGTGATCCTCTCCGGCGGTCCGGCCAGCGTGTACGCCGAGGGCGCCCCACAACTGGATCCCCGGCTGTTCGACCTGGATCTGCCGGTCTTCGGCATCTGCTACGGATTCCAAGCGATGGCCCAGGCGCTGGGCGGCACCGTCGCGCATACCGGTACCAGAGAATACGGCCGCACCGAATTCAATTCCGATGGCGGTTTGCTGCACGGCGGGCTGCCCACCGTCCAGCCGGTGTGGATGAGTCACGGTGACGCGGTGACCGATGCGCCCGACGGCTTCATGGTCACCGGCACCACGACCGGCGCGCCGGTCGCGGCGTTCGAGGACCGCGCTCGCCGGCTGGCCGGCGTGCAATATCACCCCGAGGTGCTGCACTCGCCGCACGGACAGCAGGTGCTGAGCCGCTTCCTGCACGAGATCGCGGGCATCCCGGCCGCCTGGACCCCGGCGAACATCGCCGATGCCCTCGTCGAGCGGGTACGCGAGCAAGTCGGTGACAGGCACGCGATCTGCGGGCTGTCCGGCGGAGTGGACAGCGCGGTCGCTGCCGCGCTCGTGCAGCGGGCCATCGGTGATCGTCTGACCTGTGTGTTCGTCGATCACGGCCTGCTGCGCGCCGGCGAACGCGAGCAGGTGCAGCAGGACTTCACCGCGGCGACCGGCGCGAAGTTGGTGACCGTCGACGCGGTCGGCCAGTTCCTCGGTGAGCTGAAGGGCGTCACCGATCCCGAAGAGAAGCGCAAGATCATCGGGCGTGAGTTCATCCGGTGCTTCGAGGACGCGGTCACCGAGGTGGTGCTCGAGCACGGCACCGACGGTTCGGCGCCCGAGGTCGAGTTCCTGGTGCAGGGGACGTTGTATCCGGATGTCGTGGAGTCCGGCGGCGGCAGTGGTACCGCGAACATCAAGAGCCACCACAATGTCGGTGGTCTGCCCGACGATCTGGAATTCGAGCTCGTCGAGCCGCTCCGGCTGCTGTTCAAGGACGAAGTCCGTGCGGTGGGCCGCGAACTCGGGCTGCCGGAGGAAATCGTTGCGCGCCAGCCGTTCCCCGGACCCGGTCTCGCGATTCGAATCGTCGGCGAGGTCACCGCGGACCGGTTGGACACGCTGCGCCATGCCGACGCGATAGCCCGCGAGGAGCTGACCGCGGCCGGTTTGGACCGGCAGATCTGGCAATGCCCCGTCGTGCTGCTCGCGGACGTCCGCAGCGTCGGTGTGCAGGGTGACGGCCGCACCTACGGCCACCCCATCGTGCTACGCCCGGTGTCCAGCGAGGACGCGATGACCGCCGACTGGACCCGGCTGCCCTACGAGGTCTTGGAGCGCATCTCCACCCGAATCACCAACGAGGTCCCGGAAATCAACCGCGTGGTCCTCGACGTGACCAGCAAACCGCCGGGCACCATCGAGTGGGAGTGAGCTGTGTTGGTTTGGCAGCGCCTGCGGCGCTGCGTGTTCGCGGCCCCTTGGTGGCTCGCGTCCGAGCGGCCGAGATTTGCGCCTACGGCGCGGGCGCTTCGGCCGCTCGGAC